>CAMZLK010000048.1 GCA_947311475.1 uncultured Desulfocapsa sp. | reverse complement strand
TTTAAAAAGACCATGAGCACACATCGTACTTATTCAAAACATACCTTGGAGGCCGCCGTTCTGCTGGGCGAGCAAATTAGACTCGGCCGCAAACAGCGCAAATGGACCGAACAGAATTTAGCAGACCGTGCCGGTATATCCAGAGCTACCCTGCAGAAAATTGAAAAAGGCGCAACGACCTGTGCCATAGGGTTGGTTTTTGAAACAGCGATGCTTGTGGGTGTAAATTTATTCAACAAAGATAACTCACCGCTCAAAAACAATATTGAGCAGATACGCGATAAAATAGCATTGTTACCTCAACGGATTCAAACCAGCACCAGGAAGATTGATGATGACTTCTAAAAGCAGCAAAGAAGCCTTTGTCTGGATATGGCTGCCGGGTGAAACGGGACCTGTTGTGGCAGGAAAACTGGAATCGGATAACGGAAATATCTTTTTCAATTATGGTAAAAGTTATTTGGAACGGATCCATGGTATTCCTCCGGCAATCTCAATCTATGAACCGGAATTACCTCTAAAGGCAGGTTCTTTGTCTTTGCTGGACGGTTTGAATATACCCGGATGTATCCGCGACGCTGCACCGGATGCCTGGGGACGCCGTGTAATCCTCAATAAAATCCTTGGAATCAGAGGCACAAATAGCGACACCAACGAGATTGATGAGCTGACATTTCTTCTTGAATCCGGTTCAGACCGTATAGGAGCCCTTGATTTTCAGCGTTCTGCCACTGAGTTTGAACCTCGCGCAAGTAGTAATGCAAGCATGGAAGAATTACTCGAGTCCGTTCTGCGTGTAGAAAATGGAGTTCCGTTAACCCCTGAATTGGATCAGGCATTATTCCATGGCAGTTCAATTGGTGGAGCACGACCAAAGGCACTGATCAGTGATAACGGAGTTAAATATATTGCAAAGTTTTCTTCCAGCACCGATTTGTATAGTGTTGTTAAAGCCGAATTTGTTGCCATGCGATTGGCTTCACTGGCAGGGCTTGCAGTTGCGCCGGTAAAAATGGTGAAGACAGCTGGCAGGGATATATTGCTTATCGAACGTTTTGACCGCATACACACTGATGAAGGCTGGTTACGAAAAAGTATGGTATCTGCACTCACAATATTTGGCCTTGATGAAATGATGGCACGTTACGCCAGTTACGAGACCCTGGCTGAAATAATTCGCCACCGTTTCTCAGATCCGAAAGCAACCCTCAAAGAACTGTTTTCCCGGCTCGTCTTTAATATTCTATGCGGTAACACAGATGACCATGCAAGAAATCACGCAGCATTCTGGGATGGGCAGGAACTGAGCCTTACACCGGCGTATGATATCTGCCCACAGGGACGTGGAGGGAACGAAGCATCCCAGGCAATGCTTATTTCAGGGAGCAATAATCTCAGTATGCTTAAAACCTGTCTTGAAACTGCACACAATTTTCTCCTCTCTACAGAGGACGCACATGCCATCTTCGACAAGCAGATTTTTACCATCACAGAAAACTGGGATAGTGTCTGTGAGGAAGCAGAACTGAATGAGGTGGATAAGAAAATGCTGTGGAGGCGGCAGTTCTTGAACCCTTTTTCTGTTGAGCGATAATTATCCCCGAACTTTTCGTTATTGTCTGGGGGCTCATTTGGCAAATAATATGCTTCATAAACATAATGTTTGTGAAACATATTGTAACGGAAGCGAAAATATAAAAATAAATCCGTCCTCTTTTCCCCAAATATGAATGTCGAGGCAGGATGCAAACACAACCAATAATTTAATTTTACTCCGACCCCTTTTATTCAGCGGACAAAACAGGTGGCCTGCCGGCGATGGTCTTGACATTGTGTAGCCGTTCGATTACAGTTTGTCATGTACACAGTTAAAACACTCCCCGAATTTGAAAACTGGCTCAACGGCCTGAAAGACCGAATAACCCGGATTCGGCTGAGTCGCCGTCTTGACAGGGCGCAGCAAGGAAATCTGGGAGATGTGAAACCTGTTGGGGATCGTGTTTTTGAAATGAGGGAATACTTTGGCCCCGGCTGGCGCATGTACTATACCAAACGGGGAGACACCTTGATCGTAATGCTGGGAGGTGGAGACAAGAGTACGCAACAGGCAGACATAAGCAGGGCCAAACAACGGGAAAAAATGCTGGAGGACTAAATTATGACCGAAAAAACACGAATCGCTGATTTGGCCGATTTTGACATGGCCCGGCAACTGAAAAGCGAAGAAGACATTGCCACCTACGTGACCATGGTTATTGAAGATGGCGATGCCGCCGAACTTGCTCATGCCCTGGGTATCGCTGCCAGGGCCAGGGGCATGAGCGAAATCGCCCGGGCCACGGGCCTGAGCAGAGAGGCTTTATATAAAGCTCTTAAACCAAACGCCATGCCCCGTTTTGATACAATCAACCGGGTATGCGCTGCCCTTGGCGTGCGCTTGGTGGCCCAGCCTGCGCGTTCATCCTGACGATGAACAAACACCACCCAGCCCAAGGCACATTACAAAAGGGTGAGAGTAAAATTAAAATATTGGTTGTGCTTGCGTCCGCCTCGACATTCATTTAATTTCACTCTGACCCCTTTTATTTCTCTTTTATTTTTCGGTCGTTATGTTACCAATAAAATAATCAGTGATGTACCAAATGGAAACTGCCGTAACATTTAAAATACTTCTGGCTCTAGCTATTGCCATAGGGGTTAGTCTGTTGTGGAAGATATTTTTGATAATTATCGCAAAAAAAATGGAAATAAATATAAATGAAAAGCAAATTTCATTTATGGCGAAAGGTCAAAATATCAAAATATTACCATATGTCTATATATCAAAAATTACGAACAGGTATCAGTTGGTAGGTATAGGGAATCTACCAACAACAGACGGCGATTTTGTCACTGTCAATATTTTGAATCCAGCAAAATCTGTACAATCTAAAGCTGAATTAGAGGAATGTATAGAAGCTTTTTTTAGGTCGGCTAGTTACAAGTTGTTTAACCAAAAATTACTATTGTTCACTGTAGCAACAGTAAATGGTGCAGAATTATTTAAGAAATCAATTGGCGACAACTGGAAAGAATCATTAGATAAATGTTTGCGTAAATCAGGTAGTATTAAACGGAAATACATTTAAATCGTATAATGAATCAGAAACACATTAACACATTTATTTGTATATTTTTATTAATATTAGGCACATATGGTTTGTATTCTTCCATGTCGATCATAGTCGACAGCGACTCAATAAAAAAAGGGTATGTATTAGCTCACTCAAATCCCTTCATCAGGTTTTCTCCAAGCATTTGCCTTGGAACGGGTTCATTTAGTTTCCTTTTAATTCCATATTTATACGTGAAAAATTATCTTCCGATTAGTATCAACAATCTCACTGAAAATGATGAATTTATGAAAGCAAAACAAGCCGTAATGCTTTACATATTGTTTCTGCCATCGTTGTTTTTTTTAATTATATCGATATATTTCTCAAATTGGAGAGTGACCAATTATCCATTGCTCATCTTTGTTCTTATTGGGGTTCTGTATACGCCATTTTTAAATATTTTCAAATTTTTCAAACTGAGAGCTAGGTAATTTTTTTAATTCATGAAAAATAAAAGGGGTCAGAGTAGATTTAAATGTTGCGAAACACTATACATAGTTAACTATATTATCCTTTACCTGGGAAAAATACAAAGATACCAATGCCCCGACAACCGAGAATCTCTCCTGCCGGAGTAGCTGTTCACGTCATTCAGCGTGGAAACAATCGACAGGCATGCTTTGTGTCGGATGAAGACCATTGGACGTATATCGGCTGGCTCAAGGAGTATGCATCCATATACCGGGTTGATCTTCATGCCTGGGTGATGATGACCAACCATGTCAATAAGAGTATGGCTGTGGGCAGTAATCGTTTTAAACAAGAGATAGAGGCCTTGACCGGCAGGCGCATGCAGGCGAAAAAAAAGAGGGCGACCGGTGGGGTGGCGAAAGAAGGATTCCGCAAAAGGACAGAAGAAAAGGGAAAATTTTCCTCAGAAATGCCACTGAACAATTTCATTCAGCAGACTGGTTGCACGAACCCGATACTCGCGATTGATCGGTCCTTCGGAAACCTGTTCAAGATCCGCCAGGCCAAAGAAACCTGCAAATCTCTGGAGTGCCCGTAAAATATATCCATGCTGAAGGGTATCTTCCGGTGGTTCATACACCTTTGGTTCAATCTCCTGAAGGATCATGGGGAATGCCCGAAGATAGTTGTCGCTGTAAAAGATGGCAGGTTTCCAACTGTTGCCATATTTATGGAGCAGGTAGAGCGTGAACAGAAAAGATTGCTGGATAAATGGAATTTCCTGGAAACCATCGCGGTATCCCCAGTTGAATTTCCGGATATAGGCATGGAGCAAAAGAGGTAGGGGGCCCGCAGACCATGACGATCCAGCGCCTTTTTGCATTTTTTGGTGAGCAGCAGACGGCCTTTGTACTTGCGAACCAGTCCGGCTAGTTGAGCGGTGAGCCGAATGGCGTGCAGAGGTTCAAAGTTTGTCTCTGAATGGATGGTGATCTTCAATCTATAAAGATCAGGATATCGGGGCTGGTATTTTTCAAAGGCCTGTTGACAGAATTTACGGCTAAGATTGCCCTTGGCGGTCAGCTTTATGCCGTCCCCACCGATTCCTTTAATGAGCATGGAAAGAATAAATGCTGCTTTGCTCTCCGGCTCTTTTTCCAGTACAGGTGGAAAAGTTACCAGCTCGGGCGTTTCAAAGGGCATGTGAAGAAAACGATGCATCTGTTCCGATGACAGCCCGTGGAAATCATCAACGGGCACCTCATTTTTCTGCTGCTGGTACTGATCAAGCACGGCCTGTACTTCTTCTATTGATTCAAAACTTTGACTGCCGATCAGGTTGTGGATGTCCTCTTTCATGTCCTGAAGCATGGAGAGTGCTGATCTGCCTGCACAACATTTTTTATATTTTTTACCGTTGCCGCAGGGACAGGGATCATTTCTTCCTGTTTTCATACGACTTTTCCACCAGGATTGGCTGTATCGGTTTGTTCCGACAAAAATTGCTAATATTTATTGTTCATAGTCTGTTTTCCTCTCGATACACCCTTGTGTGCCGCATTTCTCGCCCTTCAAATTCAAAAAGCTGATATAATGAAAAATAAAACAACAGACATTAAAACAAGAATATTAGTGCCTTACTCCTGAAAAGCTGTAATAAAAAACAAGAAAATTAAAAGTGTTTCAACCTCAAATTATTTGCATACGCAACGAGGCACCTACTTGCAGTTTATCTGCGTTGATCTCCTTGTTACGGAGTTGTCTCTTCTGGTTGACGTGTACGGAGCATTAAAAAATTATCTGTAATAGAGATTATGGCTGCCCATGGTCATCAGGCATTTGTGCAGATTGCGACGAAAATCCCTGCGATCCCAGATGCCTTGAATATGTCCCCGTTTCAGGGCATTGCGAGCAGAGTGATAATCTGGCGCAATATCTATTCCGGTGGTTTCCCTGATTACGCGAGGTCCTGCAAATCCGATACGGCTGGAGCGGATGGCAAATTGATATGGTGAGCACCCAAGGAAGCTGGCAACAGGCCCTGCATAGGAGTTGTTATCGTACACAACGATGTAGAGTCCACCAGCATCAATATATTCACGAACCGCCATGGTGCATTTTGGCATCTGGGTGACCCCAAGTGTGCCTTCCTGAATCCTGATGCCGCCTGTGGTATGAACATAGGACATCAGCGGGCGTTTCTTTCGTGTGGCAAGCTCGCAGGCCTGCACAAATTTTTCGCCTTCAGCCGATCCCACTGTGCCACTGCGGAAATCCTGGTACAGCATGGAAACAACTATTTTGATATCCATCACTTTTCCGACAAATGTGAGATTACCGGAGCCACGTCCTGTTTTCTTTGTGGAGGCTTTGAGGCGTGCATCAAGTCCTGCGTATCCCAGTGGATTTTTTGAGGTGATGTCCGTTGCAAAGAAGAAGATGGAGTCCGGATCAAAGATATTGTGCAGATACCACTGATATTCCATGGGAAAGTGGTGGCCGCAGTTTTCGCATACACCTCCGAACTCACCAAAAAGGTCTGGAATCCAGAGATCTTTACAACCATGTTTCTGGCTGTTTGGGCATGTTACGGTTCTATCTTCATTGGCCCGTGGGCTTGTGTAGGTGTCGGTTAATTCCAGGGGATCCTGAAAGGGTGTTACCGTGATTGCATTATTTTGTGAAATTCGGAGAGGTGGTCGTTTCTTCGTACCATTTTTTGCATAAACTTCTTTCAATGCGGTGAGAGGGCTTGTGAGCCATTTCATCATCACTGAGCCTTCTCCTGACATGTCTCTGAATGCTTTTTTTAGTTGTCTCTGAGAGTGTTTTACTACATCGTAGCGCAGGTTGTAATAAATCTTCTCACTCTTTTCCTGAAACTGTTTGAAGAATGATTCAGTGGGATCGGGATGTCCCCCAAACCCCAGCATGGCCATTTCGCGGTATTTTTTGGAGCGAAGCTTCAGAAGTCTTCGTTGTTCATCCAGTGTTAAGTCCCATGGGATATCAACAGCCAGATCTTTTCGTTCTGTTTTTTTCTTTCTTCTTTTGTTTTCCCAGTCACGAAATGCTTTGAAACTTTTGGCACTGAGAACAACTTTATCAGTGGCTCGCGTAATTTCTGCACGAATCTGCGCAAAAAAAGCAAAGTCATCATGCCTTGCTCCCAACTGCGGTTCCTTAACAATGGCATCAATGGTTCCCAAAGTCCTGTTATCCACAGCCGTGAGCTTAAGGCGCTCGGCACATGTCTCAATGAGTTCTTTGGGAACTTTTTCTCCTTCCCGAATCTTCCCTTCAATGGCAGCAGCACCTTCCGGGGAAATAACCGAATAGTAGCCGTGGGAACACATGAGACGAAAATCAGATAGTCCGATGGCTTCTGCTCCTCCTGATCCACCCTCTGAAATAAGAGAAACCATGGGAACTCGCAGTTTGGTCATGGCATAGATGTTTCTGGCAATCTGCTGGGCAGCTCCTGGGTATTCTTCCACGGGAAAGGAACCGGGGGTGAATACATAAAAATGAATGGGAATACCCTCTGTTTCGGCAACCTTCATGTAGCGAAGAGCTTTCTCATTACCTTCAGGTTTACACGATCCGCCATTTCGGAATTCTTCGCCGTGTCCGGTTTCCTGTCCAATCACCATAACTGTAGCGGTGTAGGGTTTATTCTTGATCCTTCGAACTATGGTTGCTTTGGCACACACCATGGCGGGATCAATGTTTGCCTCATCCTGACCACCAAGCTCTGTGTAATCTTCGTAAACATTTTCAAGGATATCTTTTAGGCTGAAACGTTCAACAGTTCGAACAATACGAACGCGCTCCATGGGGGTCAGTTGTTCTTCGGCTCGTTCTTCGAGGAAACTGATTGATTCATCAAGTTTTCGGATCTCGGCTTCGAACTGTTCTTCGTGATATTCGTAAGGATTCTGTTTGAGCTCTGTGCAGGTTTCCTGGAATCCAAAGAGGTTTCCCCAGTTGGTGAAATCTTTTATTTGTATCAGGTAGTTGATACGCTCTTCAATTTTCTGGAGAGCTTTTAGTAGTTCGTTCATATGTGATTGTTCCGGTATTTTTTAGAAGGTCAGTAACCGGTCCAGGTTAGTTTTTAAATAGTCAAGATTGGTGATAATTGCGCCGCCATGGGAATCTTTTCCCTTGATTGTCACTTCATCAATATATTGTGCAGCACGCTCTTTTGCTTCAGTCATGTTCCTCCCCCAAACGAGTGCCAGGGCAAGATTAGGGTCATATTCACTGGGAATTGTATAGGGACGATCAAAGGGCACGTGGGTGTATACAACCGACCAGTCATGCTTTGGAAATGTGAACTCGGTGATGGTGCCAATCCAGGGGGCAAAGCCACGCCTTGTGTCTTCTGCTACGATACGCAATTCAATGGAAGCACCGCGAAAATCAATACTGTTTTGCTTGTAGCCAATTTTTTCACCAAGTGCCAGTCTGATCTGTTCGCGGATCAGATTTGGATGTTTGTTGTCCTGATAGCTGATTCGGGCAGAGACATCATTCTCCACCTGAATTCGGGTGTTTACTTCAAGCAGATAGGGTTGGCCGAAACGGGAGATAATCCATTCCCAGGTTCCCACATTATCATAACGGACATGGGCAGCTAGTTTGAGAGAGTATTCAACGATCATATCGAGGACTTTTTTCTCATCAAAATCATAATCAAAGCAGGATGCATGAAATCCGGGAGCCGCCTCCACCCGTTTCTGACGGCCTGTGGACTGAATGGTGCAGTTTCGGGAACTAAAATGAATCCGTTCCCCATGTCTGGAACAAAGAAGTTGTACCTCCAGGTGGTTATAGTCGGTGAGGCATTGTTCGATAAGGACACCGCCATCTCCAAACTGACGCTTGGCGTAGCTCTGTACCTGCCTGTATGTACGTCGAAATTCGGCAATTTCCGTTACTTCTTCAATTCCCATACCGCCACCACCTGCTGCGGCTTTGACAAGGATAGACGGACGCTCAACATTCTCGAGCTTCTGGCTTTCCAGCAGATGTAAGGCGATTTCTTCAGCCTCCATTTCATTGTAAATAGGGCTGTCAGTTCCAGGAATGGTCGGA
>CAMZLK010000047.1 GCA_947311475.1 uncultured Desulfocapsa sp. | reverse complement strand
ACTCCATAATTCCAGCAATAAAAAACAAGAATATATGAGAGTGAGACAATATCAAAATGTTATGAATAGCAACAGATAGCGAACGAAGAAAAACCTTCGAGGCGCGGAAATTTCTCATCTTTTCGACATACCAGGGTACGTTGAAAAGATAAGAAATTTGCAGTAATGAAGAAGATGAAGAGTTTTTACGAATCCATCATATTTGAAAGAACACATAAAATTGAGGCTGCAATATGACAAGTCCTGCTGATAAATTACGAAACCTACTGAATAAACCGGGGTTACTTACAATGCCTGGTTGTCACGACGCAATGTCAGCCAAACTGGTCGAACAAGCTGGTTTTGATCTGGGCTTTATGAGCGGTTTTGCTGTTTCCGCTTCACAGCTCGGTGTGGCTGACACAGGTCTCATCTCATACGGTGAAATGGTGTCACAGGGAAGAGCCATATGCAGCAGTGTTCGCATCCCGATGTTTGGAGACGGGGATACCGGTTTTGGAAATGCTGTGAATGTAAAACGAACAGTACAGGGCTATGCCGATGCTGGCTTTGGATGTATCATGCTGGAAGATCAGGTTATGCCCAAGCGTTGTGGCCACACCAAAGGTAAGGTCGTCGTTTCTCGCGATGAGGCTTTCTCACGTATACGAGCCGCAATTGATGCCCGTAATGAAGGCCTGGATATTCTTATTATGGCAAGAACTGATTCTCGTGCAACCCATGACCTTGATGAAGCAATTTTTCGAACGAATGAATTTGCAAAAATTGGGGCTGATATTACCTTTCTTGAAGCACCGGAGTCAGAAGAGGAAATGCGTGAATATTGTAATTCTGTTCCAGGCCCCAAAATGGTCAACATGATTGAACATGGGAAAACGCCTGTTCTTCCCCCCGAACAACTTGAAGAAATTGGCTACAAAATAGCTGTATTTCCACTGACTTTGATTAATGCTTCAATTCTAGCCATGCGGCAATCACTTGAAATGAT
Source organism: uncultured Desulfocapsa sp. (assembly GCA_947311475.1). Taxonomy (GTDB): domain Bacteria; phylum Desulfobacterota; class Desulfobulbia; order Desulfobulbales; family Desulfocapsaceae; genus Desulfocapsa. Next base: position 15,166 of record CAMZLK010000047.1, on the reverse strand, counting down.
AAAGAATGGCAAGCAGCCAACAAATGTCCTGGACTTTGAAGACCTGAAATCTGCAGTTGGGTTTTCAGAGTATTATGATGACTTTGATCGTTACAATTAGACAGGTTTCTTTTTAGAAATACTGATATTTCTTATGCCATATTTATTGCTCACCCTCAGCGCTCTTTTCTGGTCAGGGAATTTTGTTTTAAGTCGTGGAATGCATGCTGAAATTCCACCCGTTAGTCTTGCCTTCTGGCGCTGGGCAATAGCCTTGCTGATCATAGCTCCTTTTGGGCTGCGGCGTGTTTACGAACAGCGTGAATTGTTAAAAAAGCATGGCCGTTTTATGTTTTTCCAAGGATTTTTAGGGGTGACTGGTTTTAATACCCTCATCTATATTGCCATGCAGTCTACCACTGCTATCAATGCTGTATTGGTGAATTCCTGTATTCCGGTAATCATTGTCATCATTTCCTGGTTAATTTACAAAGAACGGTTAAGTATAAAACAGTCCGTTGGTGTACTCATTTCTCTCAGTGGAGTGCTGCTGATTATTGCAAAGGGAGATGTTGCAGCATTACAGCAGTTTTCATTTAACCAGGGAGATCTACTGGTACTGGCAGCAGCTGTTGTCTGGGCTTTTTACTCAGCAAATTTACGTAATTACCCCGAAGGATTGCACCCGATAGCCTATCAAACCGGTATTATGATGATGGGTTTGATTTTCCTGATCCCCTGCTATCTTTTTGAATTACAAACAGGGAAGCATATGTTGTTAAACATCTCCACGATTCTAACCGTTGGGTATGTGGCACTGTTTGCTTCAGTTCTTGCCTTTATCTGCTGGACTCGAGCAATCAGAGAGGTGGGCGCAAACCGGGCAGGGCCTTTTATCCACTTGATGCCGGTATTCAGTACTATCCTGGCCATCATCTTTTTAGATGAGTCCTTACTCGCCTATCACGTTAAAGGGATGATTCTGGTATTTAGCGGGATATTTATAACTACTTTTACATTCAGGAAAAATATAAAGGAAAGTACATGAGGTTTTGGATAAGAATTGACAACTTGGCCTGACCCCACTTCAGGCACATCTCTTTGTGTTCTGGTATGCTTTACTCTCAACAATTACCCCACCTGTTTGCGGCACTGTATTTATTGCTGCCGGTATGGCTGAGACTCCGTGGGTTCCCGTTGCCGGACAAGCAATGCGTCTTGGGCTGAGGTTATATTTTGTGCCTCTTGCGTTTATTGCAAACCCTCATCTCTTAACTCCTGTAACACACCCGGTTCTTGCAGCAATTGCTTTTGCTAAAATTGCTTTTGGCCTCTGGTTGCTTGGTAAAAGCCTGATTGCTGAAGGGTCAGTCATGATCCGGATACTCTCTTTTCTTGTGGGACTCATTGTGATTTTCCTTTTTGGTGTCTGATTGTTGGCAGATTACGTATATTTTTTTCAGTATTTTTTTCACAATGAAACATTTTCTGTTTCAGATGAAATACGGATTGACAATATTGAAACTTCGTTGAATAATTGGGTTTCATCCCAAATAGACCAACCATCATCCCAAAGGTTGAGCCCCATGGACATTCTATCTCCACGGCAAAACAAGATCCTTGTTCTTGCAGGAAAGAAAGGCAGAGTTGATGTAGACGATTTATCAGCCACCTTCAGTGTTTCTCCTCAAACCATTCGAAAAGATCTCCATGTCCTCTGTGACAGACAGCTTCTGCAAAGAGTTCACGGTGGCGCAATTGTGGGGTCGGGTATTGAAAATGTGAGCTACGAAGCAAGGCGTTTGCTTGCACCCGGTGCGAAGAAGGCCATTGGTAAACGTGCTGCAGAATTGATCCCTGACAACAGTTCTCTGCTTATTAATATTGGTACAACCACCGAGCAGGTTGCCCATGCGCTTAAAAATCATAGAGGGCTTCTTGTTATTACTAATAATGTCAATGCAGTGGATATTATGAAGGATTTTATGGGAGTCGAGCTGATTATAGCCGGTGGCAAGGTGCGCCGGTCGGATGGTGGTATTGTGGGTGGTGCTGCGGTCGATTTTATAAGTCAGTTCAAAGTTGATTATGCAGTGATTGGTGTCTCTGCCATTGATGAAGATGGATCGCTACTTGATTATGACTTCAGGGAAGTTCGCGTTGCCAAGGCTATTATTGCAAATGCCAGACATGTCATACTGGTTGCGGATACCATGAAATTTGAACGAAACGCTCCAATCCGCATTGGTCATATTTCAAAGATTGATACGATAGTGATTGATGGTGGACTTTCGCAAAAGTTTCGGGAAAGTTGTCGGGAGCATGGCATTGGTGTCGTTATTGCGGATTGAAGATTGGTGGACTCGTAAAAATGGCTCATTTGTTCCGTCACTACACTTTGGTTTGATTTCACTTGAAACGTGATACTGTTTCGAGTATTTGTTTATGTGGTGTCATGTGAATGCATATTTACGCTAAAGTGAAATTCTTTTGAGGGATTAACTGTTTTTTAATAGGAAAAGTCATGGATTCTCCCGTTTTTGATCTGGCAATAATCGGAGGTGGTATTAACGGCTGTGGAATTGCACGGGATGCTGCAGGTCGTGGCCTGTCGGTCTTTCTTTGTGAACAAAATGACCTTGCCAGCGGTACATCATCGGCAAGTACCAAACTTATCCACGGCGGATTACGTTACCTCGAGTATTACGAATTTCGTCTTGTCAGAGAAGCACTTCGGGAACGGGAGGTGCTGCTCAACGCAGCGCCTCACATTATCTGGCCACTTCGATTTATACTTCCCCACCATAAAGGTTTGCGTCCTGCCTGGCTGATCCGTCTGGGTCTCTATCTCTACGATAATATTGGCGGAAGAAAAATATTACCGGGTACGAGTAGTGTTAATCTTGCGATCGATGAAGCAGGGAACTCTCTGAAAGGTGATTTTAAGAAGGGGTTCGAATATTCTGACTGCTGGGTAATGGATAGCCGACTTGTTATTCTTAATGCCATGGATGCCGCCAGTAATGGTGCAGATATTTGCGTCAGGACACAGCTTATCTCAGCTGAGAGAAGTGATGGAATATGGACGTGCAAGGTTCTGAATAAAAATGATGGAAGCGAAAGGAACATACAGGCAAAGGCACTTGTTAATGCCAGTGGCCCCTGGCTTGATACACTGTTGCCTCATATTTCCCATACCGAAACGGCGCAGCATATCCGTATGGTAAAGGGGAGTCATATAATAGTTGAAAGGCTTTTTGAGCATGAACGCGCATATATTTTCCAGAATGATGATGGGCGTATCATCTTTGCAATCCCATTTCAAAAGGAGTTTACACTCATTGGAACCACTGATGTTGATTTTCATGGTAAACCGGATGAAGTGAAAATAGACTCAACAGAAGTAGGTTATCTCTGCGATGCTGCAAATGAGTATTTTAAAAAGCAGATCAGCCCGGAAAGTGTGGTTTATAGCTATTCCGGCATCAGGCCTCTTTTTGATGATGGTAAAAGCGATGCAAAAGCTGCCACCCGGGATTATGTGCTCACACTTGATACTGGTGATGGCGAAGTACCTTTGCTCTCAATCTACGGCGGGAAAATCACCACATATAGAAAACTTGCAGAATCCGTACTGAAAAAGCTCAGTTCTTTTCTTCCACAAATGAAGGGTCCATGGACAGAAACAGCGAATCTTCCCGGTGGAGATTTTTCTCCGGATGAGTTTCTGGAGGAAGTGCAAAAGTTGCGACTGGCGTGTCCTTTTTTCTCGGACAAGTATGCAACACGTCTCATAAGAACCTATGGCAGCTGTGCCCATCGGATGATTAAAGATATCCGTCTACCCGAAGACCTTGGAACTCATTTCGGGCATCAGTTGTATGCTTTTGAAGTGGATTACCTCCTTGCCAATGAGTGGGCGCAAACTGCTGAAGATATATTATTACGTAGGACGAAATTAGGACTTTTCCTGAGTTCTGAAGAAGCCGGCCACCTGGAAGACTATATACAGCAGAAATTTCTGCTGCAAAACAATCCATCTTCAACTAAAGCTGGGGTGCAGTAGATGCAGCTTGAGTTACGCAACGTATCAACAAAAGTCGGTGGCGAATATCACCTCAAGGATATATCCCTTGCCTTTGATGCTGGAACCCTGAATATCCTTTTGGGTGCCACCCTTTCCGGGAAAACATCCTTAATGCGATTGATGGCAGGTCTGGATCAGCCAACTTCGGGAAAAGTCTATGTAAGAGGGAAGGATGTCACTGGAGTTGCCGTACAGAAACGAAACGTGGCCATGGTATATCAGCAGTTTATAAATTACCCTAATCTCAGCGTTTATGAGAATATAGCATCCCCTCTACGAATCGCAAAAGTCGGAAAAAAAATCATTGATGAAAAGGTTGCCAAAGTTTCCAGGCTGCTGAAGCTTGATGATTTGCTGAGGCGTAAACCACAGGAACTCTCAGGCGGACAGCAGCAACGGACAGCCCTTGCCAGGGCACTCATTAAAGGGGCAGAACTTGTACTACTTGACGAACCCCTTGCCAATCTTGATTACAAATTACGGGAAGAACTACGGGAAGAACTCCCGCGAATTTTTTCCGAAACCGGGGCAGTTTTTGTCTATGCAACAACAGAGCCATCAGAGGCCCTGTTACTGGGCGGCAATACCGTGTCGCTCCATGAGGGGAGAGTTACACAATTTGGCCCAACCATCGATTTGTTTAGTAAACCCGCTAACCTTATTACTGCAAGAACCCTTTCAGATCCTCCATTGAATACCTTGCCTGTGACTAAATTCAATAACAGGATGCTTTATAAGAGTCATGTTGAGATTCCTCTTCTCGGGCGGCTTCCGGATTTGCCAGATGATGATTATTCCATCGCCTTCAGGCCGCACCATCTCTACCTGAAACGAATGTCTGAAGCCATGATAAGCGTTAAAGCGAAAGTGGTTGTGGCGGAAATTACAGGCTCTGAATCATTTATTCATATTGATGTTGCGGGGATGCGCTGGGTTGTGCTGGCCCGGGGGATTCATGATCCAGATATAGACAAAACAATTGAAGTATTTCTAGACCCCTCAAAATTCTATATCTTTGACAGGAACGAACAACTGGTTGTGGCTCCGGAAGCAACACCGATAGTATAGCAGGAGATCGTAATTAATGGCCCATATCACTTTAAAAGAGATCGCCCATTCATATGCCGGAGAATCGGAAAATCCCGAAGATTTTGCCTTGAAAAAGTTGAATCTTACCTGGCGGGATGGTGGAGCATACGCACTTCTTGGGCCATCTGGATGCGGTAAGACAACTTTGCTCAACATTATCTCAGGATTGCTTCATCCAACAAGGGGGCAGGTTCTTTTTGATGATGAAGATATAACCGGTTTACCAACCGAACAGAGAAATATTGCTCAAATATTTCAGTTTCCTGTCATTTACGACACAATGACAGTTTTTCAAAACCTTGCTTTCCCGCTAAAAAACAGGGGAAGGAATAAAAAGGAAATAGAACCAAGGGTTATTGAACTTGCAAAAATTCTTGGTCTGGAAAAAGATTTGCATACCAAGGCGCAGCACCTCACCGCTGATTCCAAACAAAAGATATCCCTTGGCCGTGGTTTAATTCGAAAAAGTGTTAATGCCATACTTTTTGACGAGCCACTCACGGTGATTGATCCGCAGCTGAAATGGGAACTGCGCTCACAGCTTAAATTTCTTCATAAGAAATTTGGTTTTACAATGATCTATGTTACTCATGACCAGACAGAAGCGCTCACTTTTGCGGATGAAGTTATTGTCATGTATGAAGGGAAAATCGTACAGGCTGGCACTCCTGAAGCACTTTTTGAAAAACCGGAACATACCTTTGTCGGCTATTTTATCGGCTCCCCCGGGATGAATGTCTGCGCCTGTGAACTCCAGGAGAACCGGATTGTTATTGAAGGCCATGAGCTTCTACTAAACAGGACATATACCGCTGTGAAAGCAACTGAAAAGGTAGAAGTAGGTATACGACCGGAGCATTTAAGTCTGGCACCACCCGACACAAACGGCCTGCCGGTAAAAATCATAAGAGTTGATGACATCGGTCGTCATAAAATCGTCCGCGTTGCCTTAAATGATAAGGAGTTTAACGTTGTTGCACCGGAACTTTCTGATATGACAGGAGACAGGTGTTCACTTCAGTTCGACACCGGGCACACCAATATATATGTGAATGACCATCTCATTTCAGGAGAACGAATGTGATTGCAAAACAAGTCAATCAAAAGGCATGGTTTATGGTGTTGCCGGTTTTTCTTGTGGTGGCTTTCAGTGCCATTATTCCCTTGATGACAGTGGTGAATTACTCGGTACAGGACACATTTGGCAATAATCAGTTTTTCTGGGTTGGCATGGATTGGTTTAGGGATCTTATCCATTCAGATCGCTTTCATGATGCCTTTTTACGACAGATAAGCTTTTCTGCTATTATTCTTGCCATTGAGATTCCACTCGGCATTATGATTGCTCTTGCCATGCCCAAAAAAGGATGGGGAGTCCCTGTTTGTCTTATCAGTATGGCTCTGCCACTGCTTATTCCATGGAACGTGGTTGGTACAATCTGGCAAATATTTGGTCGAGTCGATATTGGCCTGCTTGGTCATACGCTTGCAGCAATGGGAATTGATTATAATTATACTCAGGATCCGATTGCAGCATGGATTACCATCATTGTCATGGATATCTGGCACTGGACAAGCCTTGTCGTATTGCTCTGTTATGCAGGGCTTTGTTCCATCCCCGATGCCTATTATCAGGCAGCCAAAATTGATGGTGCTTCACGTTTTTCTGTTTTTAGATATATTCAGCTTCCAAAGATGCAGAGAGTGTTACTCATTGCTGTTCTTTTACGCTTTATGGACAGTTTTATGATCTACACGGAGCCATTTGTTATCACAGGTGGTGGCCCTGGAAATTCCACCACATTTATGTCCATTGATCTTGTTAAAATGGCCATTGGCCAGTTTGATTTAGGTCCTGCTGCCGCCATGTCTCTTATCTATTTTCTGGTGATACTGCTTCTGTCCTGGGTCTTCTTTACAGTGATGAGCAATATCGGTGAAGAAAGCTCAAATGGAGGTGCCTGATATGCGCTGGAAGTGGATGATACCAACGGTTTATATCTTCTTTTTGCTTGTGCCGATTTATTGGCTGTTGAATATGAGTCTGAAAACAAATTCCGAAATACTTTCCGTTTTTAGTCTCTGGCCGCAAAATCTTACTTTTGATAATTATCGGGTTATTTTCACCGATCCTTCCTGGTATTCCGGTTATATTAATTCGATGATTTATGTGTCGATGAATGTTGCTATCTCGGTGAGTTGTGCTTTGCCTGCCGCTTATGCTTTTTCACGTTACAGTTTTGTTGGTGATAAGCATCTGTTTTTCTGGTTACTGACGAACCGTATGGCACCGCCTGCTGTTTTTGCGCTGCCGTTTTTTCAACTTTATTCGTCAATCGGCCTGTTTGATACCCATATTGCTGTGGCTTTGGCCCATTGCCTCTTTAACATTCCTCTGTCTGTCTGGATTCTGGAAGGGTTTATGTCTGGAATCCCCAGGGAAATCGATGAGACGGCCTTTATCGATGGCTACTCATGGCCGCACTTTTTTGTGAAGATATTTATCCCAAATATTGCCTCAGGTATTGGGGTTACTGCATTTTTCTGCTTTATGTTCTCCTGGGTGGAATTGTTGCTTGCCCGGACTCTTACAGCGGTAAATGCAAAACCGATTTCCGCCATTATGACCCGTACAGTTTCCGCCTCCGGGCTTGATTGGGGGGTGCTGGCTGCAGCAGGTATTCTGACCATCCTTCCTGGCGCTCTGGTCATCTGGTTTGTACGTAATCATATTGCCAAGGGGTTCGCCCTTGGGCGAGTATAGAGAGGGAAAAATGGATCTTAGCTGGATGGCATGGACTAAACCCACCGCCACTTTTTTTATCATCATTCTCTGCCTGCTTGTCACCATGACTGTCTGGGAGATAAAAGTTCCCGGCGGTGCACCAAGGCTTGGTGTACTTCGATTTGAAACCACAAGGGGAGACAGGCTGTTCGTCTCTTTGCTAGGCTCTGCTTTTATACATATATTCTGGCTGGCCTTTATAAGTTTAAGTTTATGGTGGGCGCTTGTTGTTGCCTTTATTTATGCCATTTGTGTATTTATATGGGTGTAGAAAAAATAGTGTATTGCTCTGTCGTAACGCTCGTTCCTGACAGATAACCCGAAAACCAAAAGAGGAGACGATCTATGATTAAGAAATTTGTTACAGCAGCAGCCATGGCAGCTCTGTTGGCAGGTCCCTTATCCGCACAGGCAGGGATGCCGGAAGCAAAAAAATGGGTTGATACCGAATTCCAACCCTCCACCCTTTCACATACAGAACAGATGGCAGAGATGGAGTGGTTTATCAAAGCTGCGGAACCTTTTAAAGGTATGGAGATCAACGTGGTCTCTGAAACCATCACCACCCATGAGTATGAATCAAAAACCCTTGCCAAGGCATTTACCGAAATCACTGGAATTAAAGTGAATCATGATCTCATTGGTGAAGGCGATGTTATTGAAAAACTACAGACCCAAATGCAGTCCAATAAGAATATTTACGATGCCTATATTAATGACTCTGATCTGATTGGAACCCATTTCAGGTACAAACAGGCGGTTTCACTTACAGACTGGATGGCAGGTGACGGTAAAGATGTAACTAACCCGGGGCTTGATCTTGATGATTTTATTGGCATATCATTTACCACCAGCCCGGATGGAAAACTGTATCAGATCCCTGATCAGCAGTTTGCCAATCTTTACTGGTTCCGCTACGACTGGTTTAAACGCCCTGAGCTGAAAAAACAGTTTAAAGAGATTTACGGCTATGAACTTGGTGTTCCTGTAAATTGGTCTGCCTATGAAGATATTGCTGATTTTTTCACTAACAAAGTAAAAAATATTGACGGTAAACGTGTCTACGGACATATGGATTACGGTAAAAAAGATCCCTCTCTTGGCTGGCGCTTCACCGATGCGTGGTTATCAATGGCAGGAGCCGGAGATAAAGGTATTCCAAACGGATTGCCGGTGGATGAGTGGGGAATACGGGTTGACGGTTGCCGTCCGGTGGGTTCCTCAGTTGAGCGTGGTGGTGCAACCAATGGCCCTGCCGCTGTCTATGCTCTCACAAAATATATTGACTGGATGAAACAATACGCCCCACCGGAAGCCGCTGGTATGACGTTCTCCGAGGCTGGACCTGTCCCCGCCCAAGGTGGTATCGCGCAACAGATCTTCTGGTATACAGCCTTTACAGCTGATATGGTTAAACCCGGCATTGCGGTGGTTGATGAAAATAATATGCCAAAATGGCGTATGGCACCATCCCCTCATGGCCCTTATTGGCAGGAAGGTATGAAGCTTGGTTATCAGGATGCCGGTTCGTGGACACTTATGAAATCAACTCCGGTTGATCGCCGTAAAGCAGCCTGGCTTTATGCGCAGTTTGTTATTTCGAAAACTGTCAGCCTTAAGAAAACCCATGTTGGTCTTACCCCCATTCGTGAAAGTGATCTCTGGCATGAATCTTTTACCAAGCGAGCTCCTGAGCTTGGTGGCTTGATTGAATTTTATCGCAGTCCTGCTCGTGTTCAGTGGACACCAACAGGTACCAACGTACCAGATTATCCAAAACTGGCACAGCTCTGGTGGCAAAATGTTGCTGATGCGGTAACTGGCGATAAAACCCCACAGGGAGCAATGGATAGCCTGGCTCAGCAGCAGGACAAAATCCTCCAGCGTCTTGAGCGTGCAAACGTTCAGGGTGAATGCGGCCCCAAATTGAACAAGAAGCAGGATGCTTCATACTGGCTTAACCTGCCTGGTTCTCCAAAGCCAAAACTTGCCAACGAGAAGCCTAAAGGCATGACCGTAGACTATGATGAGCTTGTCAAAAGCTGGGCTGCTGCAAAAAAATAAGCAGCTGAACACCAAGTGCCCATTGTCGTTCCAGCCAATGGGCACTTGGGCACACCAAAAACAGGTTGATGACCAGTGTCGCAACCTGTTTTCTTACCTGAAGTAATTGTTTTCATACCTGTTTTTATCCAAGGAGTAAAAAATGCCCAAGTATATACTCGCAATTGATCAAGGGACAACTTCCAGCCGGGCAATTATCTTCAACGATCAGCTTGAAATTGTTGTACAGGCCCAACAGGAGTTTGAACAGTTTTTCCCGCGTTCCGGATGGGTGGAACATGATCCTGAAGAAATCTGGTCCACGACTGTTAACACCTGCAAACTGGCATTGGAAAAAGCTACTCTTTCTGCGTCTGATATCACTGCAATTGGCATTACCAATCAGAGAGAAACAACAATTGTCTGGGATAAAGAAACAGGTAAGGCAATCCATAAAGCCATTGTGTGGCAGGATCGTAGAACCGCAGACTTTTGCAGAGAGTTAAGTGGGGATGGGCACGACCAGATGATCACTTCAAAGACTGGCCTTCTACTTGACTCCTATTTTTCCGGTACTAAAATCAAATGGATTCTGGACAATGTTGAAGGGGCAAAAGAGAAGGTACAGGCCGGAAAACTCCTCTTCGGCACAATTGATACCTTTCTACTCTGGCGGTTGACCGGTGGAAAACAGCATGCAACTGATGCAACAAATGCCTCCCGCACCATGCTCTATAACATTCATGATAATGTCTGGGATACAGAAATTCTGAAGTTACTTGGTATCCCAGAGTCCATTTTACCTGTTGTAAAAGACTCTTCTGCAGATTTTGGAGTTTGTGACAGCTCTCTTTTTGGCGCGCAGGTTCCAATTTGCGGAATAGCGGGAGACCAGCAGGCAGCTCTTGTGGGGCAGGCATGTTTTGAACCTGGGATGATTAAATCAACTTACGGTACCGGTTGTTTCATTGTTCTTAATACTGGAAAAGAGGCTGTCGCATCCAATAATAAATTACTCACAACCATCGGGTATAGATTAAAGGGTGTCACAACCTATGCCCTTGAAGGCTCTATCTTTGTCGCGGGGGCAGCCGTTCAGTGGTTGCGGGATGCAATGGGGCTCATTGAAAAAGCCTCGGATATCGGCAATCTTGCACGACAGGCAGACAGTAATCAGGATGTATTTCTGGTTCCAGCGTTTACGGGGCTTGGCGCACCACACTGGGATCCTGATGCCAGAGGCACAATGTTTGGAATCACCAGAGCAACAGGCCCTGCTGAACTGTCACGGGCAGTACTTGAATCTGTCTGTTATCAAACTCGGGATCTTCTTGAGGCAATGCAGGGAGACCTTTCAACGACCAGTGATACCGTATTGCGGGTGGATGGAGGAATGGTTGCTTCGAATTACACTATGCAGTTTCTGGCAGATATTCTTAATGCCCCGGTGGATAGACCCAAAGTCCTTGAAACCACGGCAGTTGGAGCCGCCTATCTTGCCGGGCTTTACATGGGAATATTCCCTGCACCGAAAGAATTTGCTAATAGTTGGAAGCGTGATCAGCGTTTTGCGCCATCGCTTGATGAAGACTTGCGAGCCAGAAAATATAGTGGCTGGAAGGATGCCGTCTCAAGAACATTAAGCTCCCGATGATTGATGGGCTTGCAAAAACTCTTTACAGTCGAGGCATGGAAATTTTAACAAGTGCTTAACTTCTATGCTTTTATTAGTTTTGCGTTAGAAAAATGCTTTCTTATTGATTACAAAGACAAGACCATTTAATCTGGAAATTATCTATTCTGATCACTGTGAAGACACACTCTAAGTGCCATTGGTGACAGGCAAAAACAATTAAAAGGAGTTGAGAATGAAAAAGCATCTGACAAAGACCTTGTTTTCCATTGCCATGGCAACAGCCTTTACCGTAGGCTGTGCCGGTAACAGCCTGGCTACAACAGATATTCAGTGGTGGCATGCAATGGGTGGTGTAAATGGTGAACGCGTAAATAAAATTGCCAATGACTTTAACGCGTCACAAAAAGAGTATAAAATTGTTCCTGTATATAAAGGTAATTACACAGAAACCATGACAGCGGCAATTGCCTCCTTTCGTGCAAAAAAGCATCCCCACATTGTTCAGGTATTTGAAGTGGGTACTGCCACCATGATGGCTGCTAAAGGCGCTGTCTATCCTGTTGAGGAAATGATGAATGATGCCGGTTTGAAATTGGATAAATCCGCATTTCTTCCCGCAGTTATCAGCTATTATCAGACCTCGGATGGTGAACTGTTATCCATGCCGTTCAATAGTTCCACACCGGTAATGTGGTATAATAAAGATGCCTTTGCCAAGGCAGGAATTAAAGAGGTGCCCAAAACATGGCCGGAAGTTTATGAAGCCTCAAAAAAACTTGTTGCCGCCGGATATAAAGGTGGTTTTTCTTTTGGTTGGCAGTCATGGGTCATGCTGGAAAATTTCGGTGCATGGCACAACATTGAGGTGGGTAGTAAAGAAAATGGATTTGCGGGTCTGGATACCGAATTCACTTTCAATAATGCTGCGGTAAAAAAAGTGATGGCCGATGTTGCTAAAGGACAGAAGGAACATCTGTTTCTCTATGGCGGTCGCAGGGGTGACAGTTTGCCAATGTTTATCAATGAGGAAGTTGGAATGTGGCTGAACTCATCTGCCTACTATGGTGGTATCAAAAAGCAGGCAAAGTTTGAGTTTGGCCAGGCCATGCTGCCTTACTATCCTGAGCTGATTGATAAACCACAAAACTCGATCATTGGTGGTGCAACCTTATGGGTATTAAAGGGGCATGAAAAAGGTGACTATAAAGGTGTCGCAGAGTTTATGAACTACCTTGCCTCACCTGAAGTGCAAGCCTGGTGGCATCAGGAGACAGGCTATGTACCAATTACCACAGCTGCTTATGAACTTAGCAAAAAACAGGGATTCTATGAGAAGAACCCTGGTACAGACACCGCCATACAACAGCTCAGTTTGAATACACCGACTCCTAATTCCAAAGGTGTACGTTTTGGTAATTTTGTTCAGGTGCGTGATATCATCAATGAAGAGATGGAAGCGATTTGGAACGGTTCCAAAACAGCTTCTGATGCCATGGATGATGCTGTTAAGCGTGGTAACAAGCTTCTCCGAAAGTTTGAAAAAGCGAATAAATAATTAATGAGTTAAGTAGCGGACAGTTTCCGATCTGTTCGCTGCTTTTCCACGATTATGCTTAAGCGAACCCATTTTAAACCTTCGGCACTACCGTACCTGCTTGTTGCTCCCCAGATAATAATTACCGTTGTGTTTTTTATCTGGCCGGCCAGTCAGGCAGTCTATCAGTCTTTGTTGCTGGAGGATCCATTCGGTCTGAGAACCGAATTCATCTGGTTTGAAAATTATGTGGAACTTTTCACAGATAGTATTTATTTCAGTACCTTCCTCCGTACCATTGTCTTTTCTTCCTTAGTTGCTTTTTTATCCCTTTTTATTGCCCTTATTCTTGCGGCAATGGCAGATCATGTTGTACGTGGCACAACAGTATATCGTACACTTCTTATCTGGCCCTACGCCGTGGCCCCTGTAGTGGCCGGGACGATCTGGATGTTTATTTTTGATCCTACCCTTGGAATCGTTTCCTATCTGCTGCATTTTGTCGGTTATGATTGGAATCATCGGTTAAATGGAGGTCAGGCCATGGCGCTTATTGTGCTTGCCGCAACATGGAAGCAAATCAGTTATAATTTTCTTTTCTTTCTTGCCGGTATGCAATCCATTCCCAAATCATTGATAGAGGCTGCTGCCATTGACGGTGCCGGACCGGCCAGAAGATTCTGGACTATTATCTTTCCACTTATTTCACCAACAACTTTCTTTTTGATGGTGATGAATATCGTCTATGCATTTTTTGAAACATTTGGCATAGTCCACGCGGTGACAAAAGGGGGGCCTGCAAAGTCGACAGAGATTCTTGTTTATAAGGTATTCAACGATGGCTTTATTGGCCTTGATCTTGGAGGGTCTGCGGCACAGTCTGTAATTTTGATGATTCTTGTCATTGCTCTTACAATCATACAGTTCAAGTATATTGAACGAAAAGTGGAGTACTAGAGGATTATGATTGAAAAACGTCCCATGGTCTCCTGGTTTAGTCATGCTGTGTTACTTCTTGGCATAGCAATGGTAGCCTTCCCCATCTGGATCACTTTTGTGGGGGCAAGTCACGATGCCATTCGCATGACTCAGGCCCCGTTACCGCTGTTACCCGGTGATCAGTTTTTCGTCAATCTGAAAGCAGTTTTTGTTCAGGGGGTGGGGAATGCCAAAGAACAGTCTGTGGGATTGATGATGTTTAACAGCCTGGTTATGGCAATGATGATTGCTGTGGGGAAAATCACCATTTCACTGCTTTCAGCTTATGCCATTGTTTACTTTAGATTCCCGTTTCGGATGCTGTTTTTCTGGATGATTTTTATCACCCTTATGCTCCCGGTTGAAGTGCGTATTCTGCCAACTTTTGAAGTAGTGGCAAACCTTGGGATGTTGAATAATTACTGGGGGCTTACTGTTCCACTTATTGCTTCTGCCACAGCTACTTTTATGTTTCGGCAGGTTTTTCTGACTGTCCCTGATGAATTGCTCGAAGCGGCACGTATTGATGGTGCAGGTCCCATGCGATTTTTTTGGGATATCCTCCTTCCGATCTCACGGACCAATATTGCAGCACTTTTTGTTATTCTTTTTATTTACGGCTGGAACCAATATCTCTGGCCACTTTTGATTACCACAGATAAAAGCATGTACACCATTGTTATGGGTATTAAACAGATGCTTGAAGCTGCAGAAGAGGCACCCGAATGGCATCTGATCATGATGACAACTCTGCTTGCAATGATTCCTCCAGTGATGGTTGTGGTCGGGATGCAGAAGCTTTTTATTAAGGGATTAACCGAGACGGAGAAATAAATTGGCCCGGGTACTTATAGAAAATGTGACCAAATCGTACGGGGATACCGAGATTATTCACGGTATCAGTACAGCCATTGAAGATGGGGAATTTATTGTTATAGTTGGTCCTTCCGGATGCGGTAAATCAACATTGCTGCGGATGATTGCGGGATTGGAGGAGATTAGTAGCGGAAATATTTCCATTGATGGGCTGGTTGT
>CAMZLK010000046.1 GCA_947311475.1 uncultured Desulfocapsa sp. | reverse complement strand
TGAAGAGTTTGGGCAGGTAGCGAGGAACGAGACTCCGAAAGGGCATTCTCGGACAGGCTCCTAGACTTTTTACATATTTAGACTGGCATAACCCCGAAACACCATTTTCCAGACATTTGACATTTAACCACACATAATATACATTTTATGTATATGAAAATTGCATTAAACACACAAGACCGTACCTTCCTGTGTCTGGTACAAAAAGCTATTTTCACAAATCCGTTCAGCGGTGAGTGGCTGGACGCAACAGCTGCCATCTCGCCATCGTCCAAACACATTACAGACAACAATAAGCGCATAGAAACTCTGAAAGACGCCGTTGCACTGCATTTGCACGGCCTAAGAGACAGAGGTATCAGCACATACAAAAAGCTGCCCGCAAAAGACAAAACACTTTTTACATACGGGGTACAATTTCTGCTGTTCCACCAATTTACCCCCTTACTCGACAAGCACATTCAAAAGCAGATAGACGCAGGCCCCACTCCCGCAATCTTTGATAAAGCGGATACGATTATCAGCGCATTGCGCCAATACGGACTTACCCGCAAAGAAGCGTGCCACACATTGGCTCTTTTTTTCCAGATGCGCCGAGGTTTTTATTTTATTTCGCAAGTCATTGGCAATTCAAAATCAGCGGAACAGCTCCGTCGAGACCTCTGGCGAATAATTTTCACAGACGACATCAGCTTATACGAAAAACATCTGTGGGATAGAATGGAGGATTTCTCCACCCTCATTTTAGGGGAAACAGGAACGGGAAAAGGGGTGGCAGCAAGGGCAATCGGCAGCTCGGGATTTATCCCTTATGATCACCTGAGCCGTAAATTCAAAGTGAGCTTCACTGAAGCATTTCTCCCCTATAATCTCAGTCAAATATCTCCTCAACTCCTTGAAAGTGAACTTTTTGGTCACAAAAAAGGTTCTTTTACCGGAGCCATCAGCAGCCACAAAGGTGTTTTTGCACGCTGCTCCCGGCATGGTTCCATATTTCTGGATGAAATAGGAGAAATATCCACCCAACTCCAAATTAAACTCCTGCAGATTCTCCAGGAACGCCAATTCACCCCGGTGGGCAGCCAAACCCCGATGCGATTTTCCGGACGGGTTATCGCCGCAACAAATCAGAACATCAGTGAAATGCGAGAGAAGAAACTGTTTAGAGACGACTTCTACTACCGCCTCTGTACCGAAACCATTCACATCCCCACACTTGCAAAACGCTTTTCTGAAGACTCCGCCGAACTTGGCCTGCTGGTAAACATTGTGCTAAGTAAAATACTGGGAGCAAATGACAGGAGTCTGGCAAACACGATCACCACCATCATCAAAAGGCTGGTCCCTGATAACTACGCCTGGCCAGGAAACGTCCGTGAGCTTGAGCAATGCGTGAGACGAGTGTTACTGAAAGGAAGTTGCGACTTTGAAACAAAGAACTCGAAACAAGCACTCAAAGCAGGCATACAGATACCTGCCAGTGAACTACTCAAACAATACTGCACAACGCTTTATGATCAATTCAACACGTACGAAGCAGTGGCAAGAATCACCCATCTGGACAGAAGAACTGTGAAACGCTATATTGATCAGAAACAGTAATCAATGAAATATTTCCAGGATTCATCCTTCCGGGCATCTGACTATAATAGGTAAAAGTGTTTAATTATCGTATACTCACCGCTATTTTTCTTTTAATCTGTACCAGTGCCGCAATCTCCATTTTTCGTCTGGATATTGACACAGACATTGTTCGTTCCCTCCCCTCTGACCAAACCATTATAAGCGATGCTCTGGATATTTTCACAAACCATCCGATCCATGACCAGATCGCCATTGACATCAGCTTAAATATCGATGACCAGGATAAACTGGCAGCATGTGGAGAATACGTTGAAGAACATCTTCGCTCAAGTAAACTCTTTTCGAAAGTTGGAACAGCGGAACTCACGAGTCTTATTCCCGATATCGCACTGCACATCACGGCACATCTTCCCATTCTATTCTCTCGGCAGGAACTGGAACAGAATATTACTCCCAGACTTGAAAAAGATTTTATTGATACCCGTTTTAAAGAGATCCTCTTGAAACTAAGCAGCCTTGAGGGCATTGGCCAGAGTAGTTTTATCACGTCGGATCCCTTGGGTTTTATGGAACCCGTCATGGCAAAAATGGCCATGCTTGCACCGCTGCCCGGTACCTCAATCTTCAAAGGATTTGTCTTCTCACCAGACAATCGCCACATTCTGGTGACCGCTCGCCCAAACAGTGCGGGAACAAATACAGCATCAGCAAAACAAATATCTGATTTACTCAATCGCATCACCACAGAACTCACTGAAATATACCGCCCCGAGAACATCACACCATCTCTTACGGCGGTGGGAGCCTACCGTGCAGCACTTGACAACGAACGTATCATCCGCCACGATGTGAACCTGGCATTGATGCTTTCAACAGCTGGTATTGGATTACTTCTTTTTATTGCCTTCCCACGCCCCGTGCTTGGACTCTTCTCCCTCCTTCCAGCCCTTGCGGGTACTGCAACAGCTCTGTTTTTCTTTTCCCTGTTTCATCCATCCATCTCCATCATGGTCCTTGGTTTTGGCGGAGCCATTATTTCCATCACCGTAGATCATGGTATTGCCTATCTGTTATTTCTTGATCGCCCCAAGGAAACAAAGGGAAAAGATGCATCACATGAAGTAAAAGCAATTGGAATCCTTGCTGTCCTGACAACATGCGGAGCCTTTCTTACCCTTGGTTTCAGCGGATTCCCCATTTTTGTACAACTTGGTCAATTTGCTGCCATGGGGGTGTTTTTCTCTTTCCTGTTTGTCCATTTTGTCTTTCCACACCTGACACCTGTCATGCCACCCTCCAACAGGCGCAACCTCCCACTGCAAAAGATCGTTGATGCGCTTTACAGCACCGGGAAAACAGGGGCGATTACAGCAGCCCTTCTTGCCTGCGGCTTACTATTTTTTGCACGACCGGATTTTAATGTGAGTCTTGAGAGCATGAATACGGTGAGTAACGAAACACTTGCGGCTGACACGCTTTTTTCAAAAATATGGGGCAACATAAGTACCAGGGTAGTGCTCATGACCACCGGAAAAGCGAAGGAGCTCCAGCAGAAAAACGATCAAATCCTCATACAGCTTGAGGCGGACAAGAAATCGGGAAAGATAGATTCAGCCTTTGTTCCATCCATGATTTTTCCGGGGGATGAGCTGGCTCGGCGCAATTTGAGTGCCTGGAAGATGTTCTGGACAGAAGAACGGAGAAATGTGCTGCAAAAGCATATTGAAGAAAGCAGTAAGACTCTTGGCTTTGCGAAAAATGCTTTTGACCTGTTTCTAAAACAGACTCAAAGCACCAAACAAACAATATCCACAGAAATACCACAGAAATTTTATACCCTTTTAGGGATTTCTGCAAAAAATGGCAACCTGACCCAATTTATCAATATCACACCGGGATCAAAATATAGCAGCGATGATTTTTATGCCTTGTATGGACAGGATGGAAAAATCTTTGACAGTCCCTATTTTTCAACACAGCTCGCTGACATCCTGTTTAACAGTTTTACAACAATGCTTGCAATCATAGCCATTAGCATTGTAATCCTGCTCCTCCTCTTTTTCGCCAGCTGGCAGCTCACAATCATCACAATGCTGCCGCCGCTTTTTTCCTATATCTGTACGCTTGGTACAATGAAGCTCATTGGCCATTCACTGGATATTCCCGGCTTAATGCTCTCCATCGTTATCCTTGGCATGGGAATCGACTATTCCATCTTCTTTGTAAGGGCACACCAGCGCTACCGTGACCCGGCACACCCTTCATTTACCCTTGTTCGCATGGCAGTTTTTATGGCGGGAGTATCCACGCTTATTGGTTTTGGTGTTCTCTGTCTGGCTGATCATTCTCTCCTGAGATCCATTGGCATCACCTCGCTGCTTGGTATCGGATATTCTCTTTTGGGTGCTTTTCTGTTGCTGCCTCCCCTTTTACAAGTTTATTTTTCTAAAAAAAATCGGGAACCGTCCCCAAACATTCCAATTATTCAACGCGTAAGAAACAGATACCGTTTAATGGAAGCCTATCCAAGGATGTTTGCACGATTCAAACTGCAATACGATCCAATGTTTAAGGACCTCCCTGAGCTTCTTGCAAAAGATCGCAACACCATCGAAACAATCCTTGATATTGGATGCGGATACGGCGTTCCCGGTTGCTGGTGTCTGGAATTCTTTCCCCATGCCAAGGTTTTTGGGTTGGATCCAGATAAAGAACGGGTTCGGGTGGCAACACTTGCCATGGGAGAACAGGGCAGGATACTGGAAGATGTAGCACCGGATTTGCCCGACATTCCCACTCCCCCGAATCTCATACTGCTGCTGGACATGCTCCATTACCTTGATGATGCCAGCGTAACAACACTTTTTTCCAACTGTTTTCAGACAATGCAAAACAGGGGATTACTGTTGGCACGCTTTGTTATAAAGCCAGCCGCCACACCATCCTGGTCCTGGAAGCTTGAAGACCGGCGGATAAAATTATCAGGAGGACGCGCGCACTATCGGAAACCAGGGGAAATGGCCAGGCTCATGAAAGAAGCCGGATTTACAATAGAGACTGATGCAATCACAAAGGCAAACAAGGAGTTATCATGGTTGACGGGACGTGCCAATACGTCATGATTGATGGCGTCGTAAAAACTCTTCACCTGCTTCGTTGCTGCATTTTTTGTTTAATTACGACGTGCCCTAGTACGCCGAAATCAAACAAAAAATACGCACCTCGCATCTAAAGCTTTTTACTTAGCCATCAATCATGACGTATTGGCACGTCCCGTCAACCATGATAACTCCTTGTTTGCCTTTGTGATTGCATCAGTCT
>CAMZLK010000045.1 GCA_947311475.1 uncultured Desulfocapsa sp. | reverse complement strand
TCGATGGTGATGGGGGCACCCGCAGCAAACAGTGGCGTATTACAGAAAAACCCAATAAAAAGAAAAGCAAAAAGCAAACTATATTTTAAGTATCTGTTTATCATATATTCTCCACAATTGATGGACTCGTAAAAACTCTTCATATCCGAGGCACGGAAATTTATAATCTTTTCAGCGTACTAAGGTACGTTGAAAAGATTATAAATTTGCAGTAACGAAGGAGATGAAGAGTTTTTACGAGTCCATCAATTGTGGAGAATATATGATAAACAAATACTTAAAATATAGTTTGCTTTTTGCTTTTCTTTTTATTGGGTTTTTCTGTAATACGCCACTGTTTGCTGCGGGTGCCCCCATCACCATCGAAGCGGATCACATGACCTCACTGGAAAAAGACAACAATGTCCTCTTCAAGGGAAATGTGGATGCGGCCCAGGCCGATGTGCGTATTCGATCAGATGCAATGACAGTCTATTACACTGCTGCTGAAGGCGACAGAAAACAGGAAGTTAAGCGTCTCAAGTGTGTGGGGAATGTGGAAGTTACCAAAGGTGAATGGCTTGGTACCGGCAAAACCATGAACTACCTGGCAAAAGATCGAAAGGTGATTTTAAGTGGAGACGCCAAGGCATGGCAAGGCACCAATCTAATCACAGGCAGCACCATCATTTACTACCTTGACGAAGGAAGATCAGAAGTCGTTGGAAACCGTCCTGCTGCAACTGTTGCCGGGGATGGAAAAGGAAAAAAAACAGGCAGAGTGCGAGCCACCCTTACACCCCAATAAGAATATGGCACAACTGGAAACCGATAAGCTCATTAAACGCTACCGCAACCGTACCGTTGTCGACGGGGTCAGCCTCCAGGTCAGTACGGGTGCTGTGGTTGGCCTGCTTGGCCCAAATGGTGCTGGTAAAACCACTTCATTTTATTCCATTGCCGGCTTTATTCGTCCTGATGGTGGTCAGGTTCTGCTGAACGGTGAAGAAATCACAAAACTTCCAATCCATAAACGAGCTCAAAAAGGTATCTCATATCTTGCCCAGGAACCATCGGTTTTTAAAAAACTCACTGTCGAGGAAAATGTCCGTATTATTCTGGAAGCACTGGGACTCACAAAGAATGAGATTACAAATCGAATTGATGAGCTCATGACAGACCTGAAGATCGAATATTTACGTGAAAACAAAGGCCATGCTCTTTCAGGTGGTGAACGCAGGCGAGTTGAAATCATGCGTGCTCTTTCCACCCGACCTGATTTTATTTTACTTGATGAACCCTTTGCCGGTATCGATCCGCTGGCTGTTGCTGATCTGCAAAGGCTTATTATCGGCCTGAAAGAAAAAGGAATCGGTGTTCTTATCTCAGACCATAATGTCCGGGAAACCCTCCAGGTTTGTGACTTTGCCTACATCATGAATGCAGGGCAGATTTTGACCAGTGGTGTCGCTGATGATATCATTGAAAGTGAAGTCGCCCGCAAGATGTATCTTGGCGAAAATTTCAGTATGTAACCATCAGAAGACAGAGACCAGATGACAGAAGACAGAATAGTTTGGCGTCACAGACGCGACGAAATACAAAAAATTCACTCCAAATTACAGTCCACAGGCGATAGGTGCGTAATAATTGAGCCTTCTGGCCTCTGTCATCTGACCACTGGTTTCTGATAATGGCCCTGGAACTCAGACAACAGCTTAAGCTATCCCAAAAACTAGTAATGACGCCGCAGTTGCGTCTTGCCATTAAACTGCTGCAGATGAACCGGATGGAACTAGGCGATGCCCTGCAGGCTGAGATTGAGCAAAATCCGGGACTTGAAGAGGATGTTAGCATCCAGGAAGGAAGGGAAAACCAACAGAGTCTTTCCTCAACAATAGAACAGAAACCAGGGCAACAAAAAGAACAGGATCACACAGACCAGGTAAGAGCCGAAGATACCATCCCGGAAACAAACTGGGAAGATTACGCCAACACCTTTGATTCCAATGTTTCTTTCTCACATGAAACCCCGGCAGCTGACGCACCAAGTCAATTTGATTTCATTTCTGAGAAACCAGGGTTACTTGCCTACCTGCAATGGCAACTCGCGCACGCTGACCTTGATCCCGACGAATGGGAAACAGCTCTTTTTATTGCCGGAAATCTCAATCGCTATGGTTTTTTGGAATGTACACTTGAGGAGGTCATGGAAGCAACAGAATGTGACCATGATTCTGCAGAATATCTCCTTGAAGTTATTCAGGATCTTGACCCTCCAGGAATTGCTGCAAGAGACGTAAGTGAGTCACTCTTCCTGCAGCTTGAGCGAATGGACATGGGAGATTCCCTCTCCGCTGAAATTGTAAAAGAACACCTGAACCTTTTGCAAACCCGTAACTACAAGGCAATCTGCCAGGTTACAGGTAAAAAACGCAATGAAGTTATCAAAGCCATTGAGTTTATCACAAGTGAACTCACCCCTTATCCAGGTCTGCCATATAACAATGAAGACACCAACTATGTTGTGCCGGACGTTTATGTTCGAAAGATCGATGGTGAATTTGTTATTCATCTCAATGAAGAAGATATCCCCAACTTGAAGCTCTCGTCCCAGTTGCAGGAACTCCTGCAATCTGAAGAAGATACGATGGAAAAAAAGTCAAAAAAGTACATCAAGGAAAAACTCAAGGATGCTGGCTGGTTTATCAAATCACTGCATCAACGACAGCGCACTATCTTCAAGGTTATGGACAGTATCCTCAAATTTCAGCGTGAATTTTTCGAGCATGGCCCAACCCGACTGAAACCTCTTATCTTACGAGATGTTGCAGAAGACATTGAGATGCACGAGTCCACCATCAGTCGGGTAACCTCAAACAAATACGTACATACGCCCATTGGAATTTTTGAGCTGAAATACTTTTTCTCCACAGCAATCCCAAGGCAGGGAGAAGAGTCGCTTGCCGCAGAGTCCATTCGGGAACGTATCCGGAAAATGATTCAGCAGGAAGATCCCTTTAAACCTTTTAGCGACAATGCCATTTCTCTGAAACTTGGTGAACAAAATATTAAAATTGCCCGCAGAACGGTGGCAAAGTATAGAGAACAACTAAAAATTCTTCCGGTAAAACATAGACGTAAACCCAAATAAATGAGCCGTCTTGAACGTATTTATGCCTTTCACCAGAAGCTGAAAAAAAACAGCTTCCCAAACGCCACCACCCTCATAGAAGAATTCGAACTTTCCCGCGCCACGGCCCACCGCGATATCAGTTATTTGCGGGATCGCCTGCTTGCCCCCATAGCTTTTAATTCCACACGTAAAGGGTTTTATTATACAGACGATGATTTTACACTACCCTTTGAGGACAGCCCGAAACTTCTTTTTCTCATGGGACTCCTGAACAAAATGGCAGATGAGGCAGGCTTAGGTGGTTTGCCGGAGATGAAAAAGCTTGAGAAACGATTAAGTGAATTAATTGCACCCGGATATAATCAGCTTATGGACAATGTGCTTTGTCAGTGGATTGAAGTGGAATCCCTTGCACCATCCATCTTTGAGATCATTGTTGAATCGGTTTTAAAAAACCGGATACTTACAATCACCTACCGCTCAGCAGCAGCAAAAACAAGTACCCGCAACCTGGAACCACAACGTCTTATCAATTATCAGGGACGCTGGTATCTGCTGGCATATTGTCATCTTCGTGGTGATCATCGACTTTTCCACATGGCACGAATTGAAACAGCAACAATTGAGAAAAAGATCATAACACCTCCCCATCAGGCTCCTGACTCTTTGCTGAATGAAGCCTTTGGGATTTTCACAGGAAAGATCCGTTACCATGCAACAATATCCTTCACAGGGACGGCCGCGGAGCTGGTACGCAGACAGTATTGGCATGACAAGCAGACAATTACAGAACAAAACAATGGGATAATCCTTTCACTCCCAGTGAACGACGATCGGGAAATCACCATGAAGATCCTGCAATATGGTTCCATGGCAAAAGTATTGGAACCGGAATCTCTTCGCGAAAAAGTACGAATGGAAATCCAGAAAATGGCCAAATGTTATTCTTCCTGACAGCTCAGGTTTTCCTACCATTTCCAAATTCAAAAACTATACTGGTTTGGCATGACTCTTCGCAGATATTTCAGAATCAGTTTTGTTTTCCTTCTCCTCTCTTTGGCAATGCCCAACCCCTCAATTGGTGATGACCTTGAGTTGTATACCTATACATTAACCCAATCCAACAGCGATTATCAATTCTGGACGACTCCACCGACTCATCGGGTATTCAAGGATGACAGTGCACCGGAAGAAACCGGATCAGATGTTAAAGTGCATGCAGCAAAAAATGAATTTGAGCCTTTCCAGGTGATTGTCCAGCCAATATCCACCGGCAACGCAGTCGTTGATATTGGGGATTTCGGTGCGGGAATCACCACTGAAATCCATCAGGTAAAATATGTACCTGTCAGCCAGGCCACAGATAACCTTGGCAAAACAGGCCCCTATCCGGATCCGCTTTGGCCTCTTGCCAAAGCCTCGATTGTCGCCCTAACAGCCGGGGAAAACACTTCATTCTGGTTCACTGTTTCAGTCCCGTCATCAACGCCTTCCGGGGAATACAGCACATCTGTAAACATCGCTTCTTTTTCCATCCCAGATGAGCTTCATATTAAATCCCAAATGAATTTTTCCCATGACACAATCCTTGAGAAGTACAGTGTTTCCGGCACAGGCAACGATTACTGGATGTATGTTGATGCAATGAAACAGTACTTCATCGATCATCGCTTAACTCCCAAAAGTGTACTCTGGTCCGGGGGCTTAACCAGAACTGGAGGAGCATCATATATCGACTATGATTGCTCCTCTATATTAAGCGATCCCCATGGGATCTGGGGTTTTGAGGAACCTGCCTCACGATATCTTGATGGCACTTTAGGAGCTCGTCCGAAAGGGCATTCTCCGACAAGCTCCTAGTTCTGCATGTTACCTACCCACACCTTGCAAAGGAAGGTCTACATATACTTAACCAACTGTTTTTACGATATCTGAAAATTGAACATCTCGCAAAAGTGATATTTATACGCAGTTCTAACTTATTGAATTTACGTTGTGTAAATATTTGTGGGTAACAGGCAGTCCTAGCAAGTGTTGTTATCTTTGTTGCATCTGTGCTTCTAAAATAATGTTTTGATTCTTCTGAATCAGAGCTCTGTTTCCTCTGGCGAGATTATTGGATTTGTGTGCCATTGATTGTGCCTGTCCGTATTGACGTTGCTGCAGGCGCACAGAGGCTAGTTGCGACCAGAGGGAGGCATCTTTTGGGGCTATGCGGAGGCCTCGTTCCAGGGTTTGGGCCGCAGCTTCAAGTTGTCCCTTGTTTTTCAACTGGATTGCCTGATTTTTGATATTCTGTACGCTTGGGTTCGTGGCAGGTGTTGCCATTGGAGCTGTTGGAACAGAAGTTTTCCGGGTATCCGATTGACGTGTTTGCGGTGGGTGATACGGCCTGGCTTTTTGGGGTGGCGTGGAAATAGCACATGCCTGTATGGTCAAGAGAGGCAGCAGGTATGAAAGGGGACGGATGTATCTTTTCATTGAAAAATCCTTAATATTTGTTGTATGCCATCTTGCAGAGCTTCTTCAATCTTTTGAAAATCCTGATTGACCTGACGGCTGGGTGTTCTGGCCTGACAACTGATTACTGGTGGAAGCAGGCCGTTACGGATAAAGGGGATCAGATCCCCTCTTTCACAGTTGTCACTGAACAACTTCCCGGACTGAATATCTGCATAATAAAAATCTATGTTTGGGGGTGGCGACAGGGTCAGAGGAGTGGTTGTTATTCCCTTCATGGTTTCTGCCCATACTTTTAAGGCACCTGTTGATCCTGTGAGTCCGGTTGGGGTGTTATCATCGCGACCTACCCAGGCAACAGCCACATGTGAACCACTAAACCCTGCAAACCATGAATCTTTGAGCTGATCGGTTGTACCGGTTTTTCCTGCGACGGTTAATGTTTTTGGAAGGAGTTGACCAAGTTTTCTGCCCGTGCCCGTTTTACATATTTCCTCCATAACTGTACTGAGACAGAATACGGCTGCTGGATCTGCCGCCTGTTCCACGGTGAGTGGGTAACGCTGTAAGAGGTTTTGCTTGTGGTCAGTAACTGCCAGGATAGTTCGTAAGGGAGTTTTGTAACCACCAGCTGCAATGGCCTGATACATCTGGAGAACAGTAATTGGGGAAAGCTCGATGGCCCCTAACAACAGTGATGGGAATGGTTGAATTTCCTTCGTTACTCCAAGATTGTGGATGGTCTTAATCACCCTGTCAAGACCTGTATCCAGGCCCAGATTAACGGTGGGAATATTTAAAGAATGTATCAGAGCCTGTCTCAGCGTTACAAATCCGAGATATTTTTTATCATAGTTTTGGGGGCTCCAGTTTTTCCCGGAAAGGGGAACTGTCAATGGTTCATCTTCCAGAATACTGAGAAGATTGTACCTGTCCGGCTGGCTGAGAGCACTCAAATAAACGGCAGGTTTTATAACCGAACCCACAGGACGATTCATGTCGAGTGCGCGATTAAAGCCAGTCTGGCGGGGGAAGCGGTCACCAACAACTGCCAGTACTTCCCCTTGATCTACAGAACTGAGTACCAGGGCACCTTGTAGACTCTTCTTATCCAGTTTTCGCTGCTCTTCTATCTTTGTGAGGACTCGTTGCAGGCTTTCTTCGGCCTGTTGCTGGATGATGGGGTCAAAGGTTGTGAAAATAGAGAGCCCTTCACTTTGCAGATCCTCATCTTTATAGTCTCGCTTGAGTTGGCGACGCACAAGTTGAACAAATGCAGGATAGTGAGTAATTCCTGAAGGGGCGTGCTCTGTAACACCAAGGGGACGATCCTGCATTTCCGTGGCGGTTTGTGCATTCAGTAAATCAGCCTGTCCCATATTTTCTAATATCAGATCGCGGCGCGCCTTTGCTCTTTTCGGGTGTTTTCTCGGGTTGTAATAGGATGCTCCTTTGGCCATACCAATAAGGAGTGCCATCTGATCGGGGGAGAGCTCGTCAATATTTCGCTGAAAATAGAACCTGCTGGCCATGGCAAAACCATGGATGGCACGTTTACCATCCTGACCCAGATATATTTCATTAAGATAACTTTCAAGGATGTCATCTTTTTCATATCTGAATTCCAGAAGCAGTGCCATGAGAGCTTCGTTGGCTTTTCTTCGCAGGCTTTGTTCACTGCTTAGAAAAAAATTCTTTACCAGTTGCTGGGTGAGAGTGCTACCGCCCTGTACTGTTCTTCCGGCTTTTAAATTTGCAAAAAGAGCACGCACAATGGCCAGCGGATATATACCCATGTGTTTATAAAAGTGCTTATCTTCGGTGAGGAGCAGAGACTGGATAAGAAGGGGAGGTACTTCTCCAAGTTGCACAAGCAGACGATCTTCGTTGTCTCCAGGGAAGATCGATGCAATATGTAGAGGTTCCAGTCGAAAGAGAGGTAATTCCTGGCCGGATTGCTGGTCAGTCAGTGAATTGATTTTTCCATTTGCAAGGCTCAGCTTAATCCGTATTGCGTCCTGCTTGCCATCAGGAAAATGGATTTCACGGCTATGTACGCTGACATATGTTCCATGGATTTGGTATTCGCCAGGCTTTTCAAGAGCTTCTTTTTGAGTGTATCGAAGAAGGTGCAGTTCCTGTTGCAATTGCTCCAGCCGAAGTGTTTTGCCAACATACAGTTCCAAAGGGCGCCCGTAGATTCTTGCCGGCAGCTCCCAGCGCATACCTTCAAAACTTGTAGTTATCGTCTCGTTGAGTCTGTTCAAGTGCTTCCACGTAGTATACGTTCCGAAAAGAAGCAGGATCAATAAGAGGAGGCTGAGGATTTTTTTCATGGAATAGCATAGTAGAGGATGATAAGTGACAGTCACTCTATCATGGAATCGCTCTGAATTGCAATTATCTTGCTAACTGCTTTTGGAAAAGCTGTTTTGAAAGGGATTAGATTGGAACGTAGGTATTATGTGTGGTGAAAAAAAAGGCGGAATCAAAATAATGATTCCACCCTGGAGATGATCGAATGGAGAAATATGAGTTATTTCTTATGGGACAGTTTTTTGCTAAATCCTGCAACACCAATTAAGCCGATACCAAACAGGAGCATGGTCGCAGGTTCTGGAGTGGTCGGAGTTGTTCTACTCATAGCGATTGCAAGTACGCCTAGTATTAATCCTGCTAATAACGTTTTTTTCATTTTCCTCCCCCCTGAACTAAGTGAGATATATAAAAGTAAAACCGCAATCTTTAGTGCCTTACTCCATAATTCCAGTAATAAAAACAAGAATACCTGAGAATGAGACGATATCAAAATGTTACGAATAGCAACAGATATCGAAGGAAGAGGAACCTTCGTGGCACTTACTTGCAGTTTACCTGCGTTAGGTTGTTCTTTTCGTTTTGGATGATGCAACTGTATCAGGGGGATCAGAATCTTACATCGGTAATAATACCCATTTTTGCGAAAAACTGTGAGATTTGTGGAATACCGAGTTTAAAAAGGTTAGAGGAAATGAAAAATTTAGGGAAAGAACCAGGACCACGGTAAATTTATGCTAACTTTTAACAAGTTGAATCTGGACAGGAATTTTGTGTCATTTTCAAGTAGTCGAACACTGCACGTACATTGAAACTGAGCTTACGCATTTTTTGCGTAACATTACGTATATTCTTTCCCT
>CAMZLK010000044.1 GCA_947311475.1 uncultured Desulfocapsa sp. | reverse complement strand
GACGAGAGGAAGACTGTGCTTTTCCTTAAAGTGGCCTTTTGGGCATCAAAAAGGGTGCTTTAAGAGTGAAAACAGCCTGTTTTTAGAGTTCATATTCACTTAATTCAGCTAGTTAGCTTGGTCCGCCCCCCTTTTCTTGGTCCGCCCCCCTTTTCTTCTCTTTTCTTTTTCTTTCGTCCCGGCCCTGCTCGGTCAAAGGAAAACTTTCCTGCAGGACTTCCACTGCCTGCTGCGACAAAGGAACAATATGCGGAACACCCGATTTCATCTTTTCTGCCGGGATTCGCCACTCCATGGTGTCAAAGTTAATTTCCTTCCACTCTGCCTTTCGTAATTCTCAGGACGAACAAAGACCAATGGCGCAAGGCGTAGAGCACAGCGAGTGACAATACTGCCCTGGTAGCCGGCAATGGCCCGCAGAAGGCCGCCGATTTCTTCCGGATCAGTGATAGTAGCCATATGCTTGCCATTGGCCGGAGGCAGAGCTCCACGCAAATCACCACTTGGATCACGCTCTGCTCTGCCTGTGGCTACTGCGTGACGAAAAACCCGACCGCAATTCTGCTGTGTCCGGTGAGCTGTTTCAAGGATTCCTTTTGCCTCAATTCTCCTGAGAACAGACAGCAATTCCTGGGGAGTGATGGATTTAATCGGTTTTGAACCGATCCAGGGGAAAACGTAGAGTTCAAAGCGACGAATTATTTTGCCAGCATGACTGGCCGCCCAGAAAGGGGCAAATTTTTCATGCCACTCGCGGGCAATTACCTCAAAGGTTTCCGTCTCCTGAGTCTCTGCAACCTTCTGTGCTTTTCTGGTGGCGCTGGGGTCTACTCCATTGGCCAGTAAAGACCGTGCCTGTTCCCGACGCTGCCTGGCTTCAGCAAGTGAAATATCAGGGTAGACTCCAAAAGAAAGCTTTTTCTCTTTGCCTTCAAACCGATATTTTAAATTCCAGAGTTTACCTCCGGAAGGGGTGACCAAAAGAAACAACCCCCTCCATCAAAGAGTTTTTTGGGTTTTTTACCAGGTTTGACGGTTCTGACTTTGGTATCAGTAAGCGGCGCAATCCGTTTAGGCATGGGCTTTCCCTCCGTTTTGGGGGCTTCCATTTTGCTTTGGGGGCCTTTTGCTCTCAAAAAAGCCCCCAAAACCTACGGATCTCACTATATCTCACTGAACTTTGCCGGACAACAGAAAAAGAAAAAGGCCCGATATTTCGGGCCTTTTCGAACAGTATCGGACGATACTGGAATGTGTGATGGTGGCGATGCAGGGAATTGAACCCCGGACACTACGGATATGAGCCGTATGCTCTAACCATCTGAGCTACATCGCCAATATGTGAAGAGGAAAATATGTACCTTATTCGTCTTCCGGTGTCAACTTTTTTCGTGAAAAAGTACAACACATAAAAAAAGAGCCTCGCAAAGGAGGCTCTTTTTTGTACAGCTTTTGTTCAGAAAAGACTGAAACAGGGAAATTACATCATTCCGCCCATTCCACCCATTCCACCCATTCCACCTGGAGGCATGCCTGGCATTCCGCCACCGCCGTCACCTTCATCAGGAGAATCTGCGATAACGCATTCTGTGGTAAGGAGCATTCCTGAAACAGAAGCAGCGTTCTGCAGTGCAGTACGGGTAACTTTAGCAGGGTCGATAACACCAGCAGCGATCAGGTCTTCATACTCTTCGCTTGCAGCGTTGAAGCCATTGGGACCTTCGAGGCCTTTTACATGCTCAACAACAACAGAACCTTCGCAACCGGCATTGCTTGCAATCTGACGAACTGGCTCTTCCAGTGCGCGAAGAAGAATCTTTTTACCAAGTTCCTGCTCACCTTCAAGGGATACTGCAGCAAGAGCATCAAGGCAACGAATATAAGCAACACCGCCTCCTGGTACAACTCCTTCTTCAACAGCTGCGCGGGTTGAGTTGAGTGCATCTTCAACACGGGCTTTTTTCTCTTTCATTTCGATTTCAGTTGCAGCGCCAACATTAATTACAGCAACACCGCCAATCAATTTAGCAAGACGCTCCTGAAGTTTCTCACTGTCATAGTCTGAAGTGGAAGCATCAATCTGGGTGCGAATCATTTTAACACGTGCTTCGAGCTGATCAGTAGATCCAGCGCCATCAATGATGGTTGTGTTATCTTTATCAACAACAACACGCTTGGCTGTACCAAGGTCGTTGATGGTTACGTTCTCAAGCTTGATTCCGAGATCTTCAGTGATAACCTGTCCACCGGTAAGAATCGCAATATCTTCAAGCATTGCTTTTCTGCGATCGCCAAAGCCTGGAGCTTTAACAGCTGCAATGTTCAGTGTGCCGCGAAGTTTATTCACAACGAGAGTGGCAAGAGCCTCACCATCAACGTCTTCAGCAATAATGAAGAGTCCTTTACCCATTTTTGCTACTGCTTCAAGCACGGGGAGAAGGTCTTTCATGTTAGATACTTTTTTCTCAACGAGTAAGAAGTAAGGATCTTCCATGTTTACTTCCATACGATCCGCATCGGTTACGAAGTAAGGAGAGAGATAACCGCGATCAAACTGCATCCCCTCAACAACGTCGAGTGTGGTATCCATGGATTTGGCTTCTTCAACGGTGATAACACCCTCTTTACCAACTTTGTCCATGGCTTCTGCAATGATTTTACCGATGGTTGCGTCACTGTTTGCAGAAATGGTTCCTACCTGAGCAATTTCAGCCTGCTCTTTAGTAGGTTTAGCAATTGTGCTAAGCTCTGCAACAACTGCATCAACCGAAGCATCAATTCCGCGTTTGATTTCCATAGGGTTACCGCCAGCTGCAACAAGTTTTGCACCTTCACGGTAGATAGCCTGAGCAAGAACTGTGGCGGTGGTAGTACCATCACCTGCTACATCAGATGTTTTAGAAGCAACTTCGCGTACCATCTGTGCGCCCATGTTCTCAACTTTGTCTGCGATCTCAACTTCTTTAGCTACAGTTACACCATCTTTTGTGATGGTAGGTGCACCAAAAGATTTCTCGATGAGCACGTTGCGACCTTTGGGGCCAAGTGTTACTTTTACTGCATCTGCAAGGGTGTTAACACCTGCGAGAATGGACTCGCGTGCTTTCACTCCGTATTTAATATCTTTTCCAGCCATGATTTATATCTCCAAATTAAGGTATTGACGGGTAGTTTTCTTATTTCTCAATGATTCCGAGGATGTCTTCTTCACGCATGATAAGGAAATCCTCACCATCAAGTTTCACATCGGTTCCGCCGTATTTAGAAAAGAGAACCATGTCTCCCTCTTTCACCTGAAGAGCAACACGCTCGCCATTATCAGCAACTTTGCCAGGTCCCACCGATACAACTTCACCTTCTGCTGGTTTCTCTTTGGCACTATCTGGAATGATGATACCACCGGCTGTCATTGTCTCTTCTTCCAGTCTTTTAACGAGAAGACGATCATTTAATGGACGGATTTTCATTTACTTCCTCCTGAAACGTATGTTTGCCTGCAAGATCTGGCAATCTGTATCCCAATCATACAAGCTTTGATTAATAAATAGGTTAACTACCTAACACCCCACAAGGGGGTATAAGTACCTTATAAGAAAATATTCTGTAAGGGTACTTATGTTTCCGAACTGCGCAAAACTATAGGTTGGCTTTTATGAAAATCAAGGGGCGAATGCTAAAAAAATAGCATTCGCCCCATGTTTTTGACTTTGTGTATTTATTTTATTCACACAACGAGACAGGCTAACAGAAAATCACCCCACTCGCACAATCCATTTAAAAGGATCGACTTGTGTGCCGTTTTGAATTGCCTGCAGTTCATCAAAAAGCCGCTGTGAAAGCTCGCCGGTTTTTCCATCTGCCACCATATATTTCTGCTCCTGGTAACAAAGTTCCCCGATGGGTGAAATCACTGCAGCAGTACCGGAGCCAAAGGCTTCCAGCAAAGTGCCATCTTCAATTGCCTTGGTTACATCATCTATTGTGATCTGTTTTTCAACCACATTTATACCCCAGCTTTTAGCCAGCTCAATGACAGAGTCACGGGTAATACCGCCAAGGATAGATCCACCAAGCGGAGGAGTGATCAGATCATCACCAATCTTAAAAAAGATGTTTGATGTACCAACTTCTTCAATATACTTTCGTTCACAGGCATCAAGCCAGAGGACTTGTGTATAGCCTGCCTTATGTGCTTCCTCAGCTGCCATGATGGATGCAGCGTAGTTTCCGGCGGTTTTCACATGGCCCACACCTCCCTTCACGGCGCGAACATATTTATCTGTCACCCAGATTTTAGTGGGACTAAAACCTTCGGGATAATAAGCACCAACGGGCGACATGATAACAAAGAAGTAATATTCGGAAGATGGGCGTACGCCAAGGGCCGGTTCAACAGCGATCATGGTTGGACGCAAATATAATGTTGCCCCATCCCCGGATGGAATCCAGTCCCGATCAAGATAGACCAGTGCTTTAATTCCTTTAAGCACCTTATCCACAGGAATGCGTGGCATGCACATACGAAGTGCAGAACTGTTCATACGTTCCAGATTGTCCTCAGGACGGAACATATAAATTTGTTCATTTTCACCCTTGTATGCCTTCAAACCTTCAAAAATCGCCTGGCCGTAGTGATACACCATGGCGGCCGGATCCATGCTGAAGTTTTCATAAGGACAGATCTCAGCATCATGCCAACCTTTTTCACGATTCCATTTCATCAGAAACATATGATCGGAGAAATAATTGCCAAATCCAAGATCATCCTGATCCGGTTTATCCTTACGTTTTTCGGAGTCGCACCTGACCACCGATATGTCTAAATCTTTCCACATGATGTGCCTCTTTTACGGTTTCTCTTTCAAACAACTGCAGTCCATTATATAGTGATTGATGCTTTCGCACTAAAACTTCCCTTGGGCTTCTTTACTGCCCTTGAATTGTTTTAGTTAACCAGCTTAAATATTGGGTTTTTTTACGAGATCATCAATTATGTGACGCTTGGGAATTACTGTGTAAACAGTATCTCCGAAAAAGAAATAAAGGTACTCAACTCCGTGAAAATTGCAACATTTTCCTGTCATACAGGCAGGGGTATGATAGAGAGAAAAATGAAATGAGCAAACACATCATGCCGCCAGCCACCTCTGATGAAGAACCAAATTCCATGAGAATCTGGTACTTTCTCTTCATATTTCTTATCTCCATACTTTTCCTGGGCCATATCCTCTGGCCATTTTGGTCTATTATGGTACTCTCGTTTTTGCTCACCAATCTTTTCCGTCCGGTTTATAAATTTCTCAGAAAAAGCCTGCCGCAAACCGGAGCATCAATCCTGACTTGCCTTCTTATTGTGTTCATCGTTTTTATCCCACTCCTTTTCTTTGTGGGAGCCCTTTCCAGCGAGGCTTTGGGATTATACCAGTGGGGACGAACAACTCAAGTGGGCATGAAACTCCAGATATTTGTACAGGACAGCCCTCTGATCCTCCAGTTTCAAGATTATCTAAAAGGTTTTGGCTTTATTTTTGAACCTGCCCAGATCACTGCGATGTTTTCCTATCTTGCCAAAATGGCTGGACTTTTCATA
This sequence comes from uncultured Desulfocapsa sp., assembly GCA_947311475.1. Lineage (GTDB taxonomy): Bacteria > Desulfobacterota > Desulfobulbia > Desulfobulbales > Desulfocapsaceae > Desulfocapsa. The sequence goes on along the minus strand of CAMZLK010000044.1, from coordinate 11,590 downwards.
TCCAACCAGGTCACTGCCTGGGCTGCAAATATCCTGCAATTTCTGTTTTTGTTTTTTATGATGATCCTTATCATCTTTTTCCTGCTCATCGACCAGGACAGATTAATCGATTTTGTCATTGCTGTTTCCCCATTACCAGATGATGAAGACAGGTTACTCCTTGAAAAATTTGAAGAAATAGCCAATGCCATCCTGAAAGGAAATGGCATCTGTGGGCTGATACAAGGAATACTTGGTGGAGTTATTTTTACCATTCTTGGCTTAAGTTCTCCCATTCTCTGGGGTGGAATTATGGCAATTCTCGCCTTTCTGCCCATCTTTGGCATCGGTCTTGTGATGATTCCCGCAGCCCTCATTTTGATGCTGAATGGCAATCTCGGCCAGGGTATTTTTCTATTTATCTTTTATCTTACCCTCTCCTTTTCCATCGAATACCTTGTTAAGCCCAAGATGGTTGGAAATGAAGTACAGATGCACACCCTGCTGGTTTTCCTGTCAATCCTTGGAGGACTTAGCGTTTATGGAGTACTGGGAATTATCTATGGCCCGCTTATCGTTACCGGCTTCCTTACTTTAACTGAAATTTATTTTGCGAAATATGACGCTCGTGTCCAAAAAATGTGAACCACAACCGATGCAGGCAATAGAACTGATTGTAAAAACAGACGCCCTACCCAGATTTACAACGCTACTCCAGAGTGGAATTTACATGGAACTGGACCAGGGTACAAGTATAGGTGAGCTTCTTTTTGCTTTACCCGGCTTTTCGGAAAAGTACGTCAAAGAAACTGTTCAGACGATTTTCCTGAATGGCTTGCCGGCTGATACTCTTCAGCAAAAGCTCTTTGGAAAAGAGGCTGTGATTGCAATATCCGCTGCTATGCCTGGCCTTGCCGGGGCAATCTTTCGAAAAGATGGCGTGCATGCCTCTCTTCGGACAAGCACGGCTGCTGAGCTTTCTTCACAGGATGCACTTGAAACGCCCATTACAATTCGCTTAAAACTCTTCAACATGATTGCCATGGACAGAGGCAAAGAGCTCCTTGCCAATACTTGTATAGTAACTGCAAAATCCATTGGTGCATTTCTGAATTATCGCCCGCCCCTTTATACTGCTATCCTGAAAGCCACCCTCAACGGGGAAAGAATCGATACCAGTATATTACAAGAGATCCTTTCAAGTGAGGATATGCTCAAGTTAACAATCAGGGATAAGTAGAGATGGCAACCGGTGAACTAAAAGATATGCTGGGTCGGGTCAGTCTGACACCTGTGGAAGAAGCACAAGCCATCCTTCTTGATGCACTTCGAAGTTTTGTCAGGAAAACAGAAAAATACACTCTCCCTGAGGCCCTCGACAGAATAATCAGCAGCGATATTCTCTCTCCGGAAGATCTCCCCAACCACCCAAGATCCACCATGGACGGTTTTGCAGTACGTGCTGCAGATACTTTTGGAGCAAGCGGCACCATGCCCTGCTATCTTGAAATAGATGGCGATGTTGCCATGGGAGAAATGCCCAGAGAATCAGTCCGGCAGGGCAAATGTTTTCGTATTGCAACAGGCGGGCTTCTGCCACATGGCAGTGATGCTGTAATGATGTTTGAGCATACCATTCCCGTTGATGAAAAAATGATTGAAGTGGTAAAAAGTGTTGGGGTGGGCATTAACTTCATCGACAAAGGTGAGGATATTGCCAAAGACAGTCCAGCATTATCTTCAGGGCACCTGCTTCGGCCACAGGACCTCGGCTTGCTTGCGGGCTTGGGTATTTCAGAAGTTGAAGTCTATGCAAAAGCAAAAGTTGGGATTCTTTCCACAGGCGATGAGATCGTACACTGGTCAGAGTCCCCGCCACCCGGGAAAATTCGTGATATTAACTCCATTACTTTGAGCGGGCTCTGCAGACGAATGGGGGCCACCGTTACGGATTATGGAATAGTCAAAGACAGTGAAGAGAGCTTTTTTGCAACACTTGAGCGCGCCAGCAAGGAAAACGATGTGGTTCTTTTTTCGGGCGGTAGTTCTGTGGGTATGCGGGATCTTGGGGAACGGGTTATCGAAAAGCTTGGCTCACCGGGAATCCTTGTCCATGGTGTTGCATTAAAACCGGGTAAGCCGATAATTATCGGTCTGAGTAATGGAACAGCCATCTTTGGCCTACCGGGACATCCTGTTTCGGCCATGGTCTGTTTTGAACTTTTTGTTGATCCTGCTTTGCGGTTAATTGCCGGCACTTCTCATCCCGAAAATTCCATACGCCCCACTGTGGATGCAATCCTTGATAGAAACCTTAATTCAGCAGCCGGAAGGCTTGATCTGGTTCGGGTGCAAATACAAAAGCAGAAAAACAACCTGCCCCTTGCCGTACCGGTTTTAGGTAAATCCGGATCTATCTCCACCCTCTCCCGGGCCCATGGATATTTTTTCATCAATGAAGCTTCACAGGGTTTAAATAAAGACACACAGGTCAAAGTACATCTTCTCTCATGAATCAAAAAGATATCTACGTAAAGAACATGCCTTTAAGCGAGGCAAAAGAAAAGTGGCAGAAAGCACTGCAGGAAATCAACTTCTCTGACAGTGCAGCAACCACAGAGATAGCAGTTGAGCAAGCACTTGGGCAGATCACCGGTGCCCCTGTTTTTGCAGCTCATTCATCTCCTGCCTATAATGCTGCTGCCATGGATGGAATTGCTGTTCATTTTGCAGATCTTGCCTCTGCCAGTGATGCTGCACCTGTACGTTTAACTGAAAAACAGTTTACCCCTGTGAACACCGGTAACAACCTGCCCCTGGGATTTGACGCAGTGGTGATGATTGAGGACGTTCATTATATAAATGAGCATGAGGTGGAGCTTGCAATCCCCGCCACGCCATGGCAGCACGTCCGTACCATTGGAGAGGATATTGTAGCCACCGAGCTCATATTGCCTGTTGGCCACAGAATACGCCCCATTGATCAGGGAGCCATGCTGGCCACAGGTGTTACAAAGATTGTCATTAAAACGGCTCCACAGATTACGGTTATTCCCACAGGTTCCGAGCTTATCCAGCCTGGCACTACACCTGCCCCGGGGCAAATCATCGAATTTAATTCTAGAATCCTTGCTGGCTATTTAAATGAGTGGGGAGCAGTTGCAAAAGGAGCAGCCCCAGTAACTGATGACAAAGACAAGCTCCGGGCAGCCATCAGTGATGCTGCAAAGCGTAATGACATTGTTATCATGAACGCCGGAGCCTCTGCAGGAACAAGGGATTACACCTCAACAGTGCTGGCAGAGCTTGGTGAAGTTATTGTACATGGTGTGGCCATCAAACCCGGAAAACCTGTAATTCTTGCCATTGTTGATACTACTCCGGTGATTGGTTTACCCGGATATCCAGTGTCAGCGATCCTCACCATGCGCCTCTTTGTTCATGAAATGATTTACTCCTACATGGACATGCAAAAGCCTGTAACTGCAAAAACAAAAGCTCTCATGTCACGCCCCATTCATTCTTCCATGGGGCAGGATGAATTTGTGCGGATCACCTTAGGGCAAGTTGGCGATGAACTCATGGCAACACCAGCAGGAAAAGGTGCCGGTGCTGTTATGTCACTTGTCCGTGCCGATGGACTTCTCACCCTTGCTGCGGGGTCTGAAGGAGTGGGAGCTGGTGAAGAAGTGGAAATAGAACTCCTGCGTCCCCTCACCGAAATACAATCAACACTGGTTGCCATAGGCAGCCATGATAATATCATTGATGTACTTGCCAATCTGCTGCACAAGGGAAGCAACGCAATCCGGATCTCCTCTGCCCACGTAGGTTCCATGGGTGGCATCATGGCCATCAAAAGGGGAGAGGCACATTTTGCCGGAAGTCACTTGCTCGATGAAAAAACCGGAGAGTACAATATCTCCTTTATAAAACGCTTTCTCGCAGACATTCCTCTTCAGCTGATCAACCTCTGCTACCGCCAGCAGGGGCTTATTGTTGCCAAGGGAAACCCCCATGGCATTTCAGGGTTTCAGGATCTTGCTGATGGGAATCTCAGTTTTATTAATCGCCAGAACGGCGCAGGAACCCGATTACTCACCGATAAAACCCTAAAAGACCTTACCTTAAGCCCGGCGAATATAAATGGTTATGATCACGAAGAATACACCCATATGAGTGTGGCAGCATCCATTGCCAATGGCAGTGTGGACTGCGGTATGGGAATTCTGGCCGCCGCAAATGCCCTGCAACTTGACTTTGTGCCGGTTGCTGAAGAACGTTACGACTTGATCATTCCTGAAAAATTTCTTGATGACCCAAAACTAATGTCTCTGCTTGACCTTATTTGCAACAGCCCTGAATTTAAACAACTCGTCAACAATCTTGGTGGGTATAGTCTTCGAGATTCCGGAAAGACCATGTACCGGCAATAGAATACCCAATAAGGATTCTTCTTGCTCTTTTTACAGAAGAATCTTAATACTGTTAAAATTGTATTTTTCATTATCAACTCATCCTGAGGAGACACCATGGCCGACAAAATTTTTCGCGTAAATATGACAGACCTTTCCACCTCAATTGAAGATGTACCTGCCGACTGGGCAGGACACGGAGGCCGTGGCCTTACTTCCAATATTGTGGCGGCAGAGGTACCTCCTACCTGTCATCCTCTTGGTCCCAAGAACAAACTGGTCTTTGCGCCGGGTCTTTTGTCCGGTACTACCGCTTCAAACTCAGGCAGGATTTCAGCTGGAGCCAAAAGCCCGCTCACCGGAACCATCAAAGAGTCCAACTCCGGGGGAACATCGGCACAAAGGCTTGCTAAAATTGGTTGTAAAGCACTCATCATCGAAGGGCAGCCTCAGGATGATAGCTGGTATTCCATCAGCTTAAAACCTGGTGAAGTGACCATTAGCAAAGAAGAAGAATTGATCGGTAAAGGAAACTTTGCCGTGGTTGAAGCCGCAGAAAAACGGTTCAACGGTAAAGTTGGTGTTCTCTCCATCGGTCAAGCCGGTGAGATGCAAATGACCGGAGCCAATATCTCAGTTAAAGATCCTGACAGCCATGTTCGATCTCTTGGACGTGGTGGACTTGGCGCTGTTATGGGCTCTAAAAAGATCAAGTTTATTGCACTCGATGCTGAAGGTGGCAAAGTTGATATCGCTGATGTTGAAGCTTTTAAAGCTGCCAACAAAGTCTTCACTAAAGCCCTGGTAGACCATCCGGTAAGTCAGGCCCTTGGAACCTATGGATCAAATGTCCTTGTAAATATTATTAATGAAGCAGGTGGGCTGCCAACCAAAAATTTCAGTTCAGGACAGTTTGAAGGACATGAGCAGATTTCAGGTGAGACCATGCATGATCTCATTGTTGAACGTGGTGGCAAACCAAAACATGGTTGCCATGCAGGCTGTGTCATTCAATGTTCCCAGATTTATAACGATCTGAAAGGAAAATATAAAACATCCGGCATGGAATATGAATCAATCTGGGCCATGGGTGCTGACTGTACCGTGGATAATCTCGATCAGATTGCAGAAATGGATTCTATCATGGATGATATCGGAATAGATTCCATTGAGACCGCGGTGGCCTTCGGTGTGGCAATGGAAGCTGGAGTGCTGGATTTTGGTGACTCGGGTGAAATGATTCGGATCATGACCGAAGAGATTGCAAAAGGTACCGCACTTGGGCGCGTTATCGGGAACGGCGCAGGAAGTGTTGGGAGAACCTATGGTGTAACTCGGGTTCCCGTTGTAAAAAATCAGGCAATTCCTGCATATGATCCTCGTTCCATTAAAGGTATTGGTATCACTTATGCTACTTCAACTCAGGGCGCTGACCATACCATGGGGTACACCATTGCAACGGAAATTCTTGGTGTTGGCGGAACTGCCGACCCTCTTTCAAAAGAAGGAATGGTTGAACTTTCTCGCGGCCTGCAGATAGCAACAGCAGCCATTGATTCCACCGGAATGTGTCTCTTTATTGCCTTTGCAGCACTTGATGATGGAGCCTGTTTACCAGCATTAATTGATATGTTGAATGCCCGTTTTGGTATCAGCCTCACAGCTGAGGATGTGACAAATCTTGGTATGAGTATCCTGAAAACTGAACATGCTTTCAACAAAGCCGCCGGGTTTACCAATCTCGACGACAGACTGCCCGAATTCTTCGAAACAGAACCTGTTCCTCCCCACAATGCAGTTTGGGATTTCACAGGTGAAGAAATCGATACCTTTTGGAACTTCTAAGCATTTTTATGAAGGTTCAAGTCAAGCTCTTTGCCTTCTTTCGTGAAGGACGTTTCATAAAAGATGACAAAGAGCTCCCCGATGGCATAACTGCAGGACAGGTGGTGGATGATCTGAACATAAAACGCGAAGAAGTTGGTGTGCTCATGCTTAACTCGCGGCACTGTAAATTTGAGACCGTGCTCCAGGAAGGCGATATTTATGCGATTTTTCCGGTAATTGGTGGTGGCTGAACAGAATAAGAAGAACATTCTAGAGCATATTGTTCAACAATCCAGGGACAAAAGTCTTTCCCTTGCTGCTGCACAAAATATTGCTGCAGAATTGGAATGTTCTCTCAGGTGTATTGAACGTATTGCACTGAAAAACCTGATTGTTCCAGCAAGATTTAAACGTAACAGCCTGAGTTGCCCCGAGCAGCTCAGGCTGTTGCAGTCTCGGGTTGCCATTATTGGCTGCGGCGGGCTTGGCGGCAGAATAGCTGAACTCCTTGCACGACTAGGCATTGGCCACCTTATCCTCACAGACCCCGACAGCTTTTCCGAATCCAACCTGAATCGACAAATATTTTGCACCACCCAGACCCTTGGACTCAACAAGGTTGAAGTACTTGCCAGAGAACTTGGGACGATAAGCCCAACGCTTGAATTCACCTTAAATATCAAGCAATTCAACAGGGATTCCATCGCCACTGCCAACATCGTTGCTGATGGCCTTGATTCCCCTGCTGCCAGGAAAAGTTTAAGCGCCCTTTGCCGGAAACAGAACATCCCACTGGTTCATGGTGCAGTGGCAGAATGGTATGGGCAGGCCGGAGTCGAAGAAATTCCAGGCACTTTAATAAATACACTTTATCCCGACAGCCATCAAACATCTCAAGCGCCTCCCCTTGTTCTGCCGATGACCGTTGCTCTTATTGCCGCTATTCAGTCTGCTGAAATATGCAAATATCTTTTACATCGTAAATCTCCGCTTAAAAGGAATTTTCTACAGACAGACCTTCTCCGACAGGAATATGATACAATCCCCTTTGCTTGTTAGCGTTTTCGCCACAACTACCCGTGATACCTACCCTTATGAACATATCGCCCCTTCCCAATTGGAGTAAAAAGCCATGGCAAGTGGAATTTTTCTAGTTCTTGATGATATAGCCGTATTGCTCGACGATACAGCAGCAATGAGTAAGGTCGCAGCCAAGAAGACAGCTGCAGTCCTTGGTGATGACCTTGCGGTAAATGCTGAAAAAGCCACTGGTTTCACGGCTTCGCGTGAGCTCCCGGTAATCTGGGCAATTACCAAAGGTTCCTTTATTAATAAGATGATCATCTTACCCGTTGCCTTTGCATTAAGCACTTTTGCCCCCTGGATGATAGTACCGATCCTGCTGTTTGGCGGTGCATATCTCAGCTTTGAAGGGACCGAGAAGGTCTTTGAATGGACCATAGGACGTGAAGAGCATGAAGTTGTTGCACAGGTGGTCAGCGCCCCAAAAGAGATTGTGGAACGTGAAAAAGAAAAGATACAATCTGCAGTACGTACCGACTTTATTCTCTCCATTGAAATTATTGTTATTGCACTCGGCACAGTAATGGATCAGACACTTCCCATGCGACTTGTTGTGGTAAGCTTTATAGCCATACTTGCCACAGTTGGAGTTTATGGGCTGGTTGCGCTTTTAGTGCGAATGGATGATGTTGGCTTTTTTCTTATTGAACGGGCAAAAAGCATGAAGGGATTTATGCGACACAGTACACAAGTGAGCGGAAATATTCTGGTCGCTTCACTGCCAAAAACAATTCGCCTGCTTGGTGTTGTTGGTACTATTGCCATGCTCCTCGTTGGAGGAGGTATGTTTGTCCACAACATTGAAGCAGTTCACCATACCGTCTGTTTTCTCCCCAAAATGGTTGGAGAGCTTGTGGTGGGCCTTCTCGTGGGCGCTTTGCTCCTGGCTGTGGTACATCCTATCCAGTTGGCCAGGCAGAAGAAATAATTTTTCAGCCAGGAGTGGAAAGGACGCTGGAGGCCTCAGCCACAAACAATTCCACATCCAAATAAAGATCATTAACCATATCTTCCGGTACAGATGGTGATTGGGAAAGAGCCAGTGCCCGCATTATCAGTGCAGCATCATCCTGAGTCAGAAGCCCCTTGGGAAGAGCCTCGGAATAGAGCCAGACTCCGGCATCCTGAGGAGCAACTGCTGCTTTGAGTCTGGCTAGGTCAGAGGCCGTGGCAAGAAGTGCCGAGACCAGTAAATCCAAAGCAACACCAGCGCAATCCTGATTGATCAGTACAGTGGCTGCTTTCAATTTTTCCGAGGCTAAACGCTGTAATCCTGACAGAGCTTGCCCAACTGTTTCCTTTTCTGCACCGTTGTATAAGACCTGTTGTTCAGCCACCGGATTTGCGTTGCCCAATCGTGCAAGCCCTGCCAATGTTCGCATATCAATGATTGCCACCGGGATTGTTTCAGAAAGCTTTTCGGTTACCCGATCATCATCTTCTGTTACCTGGTCAAGAACCGTGAGAAGCCCGCCATCCACACCAAGAATTCGTTCGATACGGGGGCCAAATTGCTGCTGTAACGCCTCTATACAGGCTGTGAGTTCCTGTTCCTGAATATTATCGTTCGGTACCGAGCTGTCTGATGGTTCATGCTCATTAACTGTTTCTGCAGAAACAGTTTCAACCTTATCGTCTTCCTGTTTTTCTGAAACTTCTCCAGGGAAATCATCACCAAGATCATCAATCAGTGTTTCCAACAGCTTTTTGGATACACCAACAACATCCTGTTCACCATCTTCGGCAATAACATTATCAAAAAGATCCTGTTTGGATTGAACCAGTGACAAGACATGCTCTTCATAGGAATCAGCGGCCACCATGGTAATCAGTTGTACGGTTCTGGTTTGACCGAGACGATGAATCCGGCCATTGCGCTGTTCAAGAACTGCGGGATTCCAGGGAACATCAAGATTCACCAGTACCGATCCTGATTGTAAATTAAGCCCAAGCCCCCCGGCATCAGTGGAAAGAAAGACCTGCACACTGTCATCATTTTGAAAAGCATCCATCAAAGCTCCACGTTTTGCAGTGGGCACACTACCATGAAGAGCAACATAACCAATCCCCATCTGTCTCAGCCTGCTTTCCACCATTTCGGTCATCATCTTCCACTGGGAAAAAATGACAACTTTCAACCCTGACTGCAGACACACTTCTTCCAGAATATCTTCAAGTTCATCGATCTTGGGCGAGCCTTCCGTTTCCTTGTCCACAAGACCTGCAGCGTCACAAGCCATTCGAGCCTGCTGCAATGCAGCCATTAACTTGTTTCGCTCGGTTGGGGTTAAAGGCCGGCCTTTAGCGATGGTGGCCAGTCGTCCGGCTGCACTCATGGCAGAGCCATGCAGCTCCACCTGCTTTTCAGTCATTACCACATCGATCCGGGAGGTAATTCTATCGGGAAGCTGATCTTTAACAATTCTTCGATCACGGCGCAACATTACTGGCTTCAAGCGTTTACGTAGCATGGAAAGATTGCGGTATCCAAGTACCTTATCCCGTTTGTCGGTGATATGAAAATCTATCATATAGCGCCAGAGAGGCCCCAGGATTTTAGGATCAACCACCTGCATCAGACTGTACAGATCCTCCAACCTGTTTTCCAGTGGTGTGCCGGTAAGCACAAAGGCGTAGCGTGAGGAAATCTGTTTCACAGCAGAGGCAATCTTGGTTCGCCAGTTTTTAATACGCTGTGCTTCATCAAGGATTATGAGATCCGGACTAATGGTTTCATTGATAATTGTGAGATCGCGAAAAAGCAATTCGTAATTAAGAACAAAAAAGTTGCAATCACGGCGATATTGCACTCCCCGTTGATCAGGCCTGCCCTGAATCACCTGTGTCTCAAGATCGGTAAATTTTGCAATTTCCCTTGCCCACTGCTGCTTTAAGGAGGCAGGACAAATAATAAGAATTTTCCTGATTCCTTCATACTCCTTCAGCCAGACGGCAGCACTTATGGCCTGTAGCGTTTTACCAAGTCCCATGTCATCAGCCAGAAGAGCGCGCCCTGTTCCGGCGAGGAAGGAAACGCCTTCTATCTGATAGGGATAAAGCCTGGCTTTTATTCCAGGAATCCTGCGACTACTCTGAATTTGTTTCTTTATTTCAACAGAACGCTGTTTATGGCTGATCCCCATAGCGAGTTGTCTTGCAAAAGAAACAGCGTCTTCGCCAATATAGATATCTCTGCGATTATCTGCCAAATCCATAAAATGAAAGAAATCTTCAGGCAACCGTCCCCTAAAGGAACCGGAGGCAGAGAAGTACTTTTCCAGTAAATCCTGCTGTTCCTCTGTCATGTCAGATGGACGATGAAGCATAATCTGCGGGGAATTATCCACGTCCCAGGCAAGATACACATAGGGATATGGAGCCGGCTCTTTTTGAAATGTTTCAAATCGGGAATGTTTACTGATCTTGTGAAGCACTGCTTCAATATGTTTGCAGGTGCCAAGCTGATTGGTGGCAAAATCCGGACAGGTACATAAATTAGCACGCTGCTGTAAACTGCGGATTGTTACCCGATATTTCTTTGAATAATGAGACACCCCGCCAACAGACTGCGCAGTCCAATTGCCAAACCAGAGGTCACCCCCACCCTGACATTCCACCTCCACTTCTGAAAGCCCTCGTTTGATACGATTTTTAATGGCACCATCTGTGGCAGTAAGCAGCTTGTCTGTTTCCCCATATTGATCGGCGTACTTACAAAGAACAGCGACCACATGACGACACACCCCATTGGCAAGAACTTCATCGCATTCACAGTTGAAAGAAAGAGCGCCTTGAGAAAGCCTGATAGTGACAATTTCCGGGAAATCAAGATCTTCTCCTTCGACCTGTCCCCTAAGAACATCCTCACTGTACTCAATATCCATCACCTTATTGTCACGATGATCTTTTAATCCATCCCGGATTTGTTTTTTGCTGGCAATGGATTGCAGTCGTTCCTGATCAAAATAGAATTGATTGCTGCTACTACTCTCTTTGTGCTCTTGTGCCATTGTGAAATTCTCTTTTGTTTTTTGCAGGTTAATTTTGTTCGCAAGACATACGAGACAAACGATTACCACATGAAAACGGATGGTAACAGAAGTATCAAGAATTGCAAACCCTGTGAAACTGTTCGCCACACAGAGTTTTTTTACTCACTTAAGGGCCTTGGCAACGGGTATCAATTCAATCGCTTCGTCTTTAGTAAGAAACGCGGTGTCAGCAGTTTCCAGATGATTATACGTTATCAGATTTTCCAGATTTTTTACATAATCCTTTCCACGCTG
>CAMZLK010000043.1 GCA_947311475.1 uncultured Desulfocapsa sp. | reverse complement strand
CGCGTTGGATAGATGCTTCATTGGTTGTTCCGGCAAAGGTCATGGGGAGGGTGACATTTTCAAGGGCAGTCATTACAGGGATCAGATTTGTCGGAAGAGGCATATTTTCCAGACTTTTAATCTGATCCCTGTAATGACTGCCCTTGAAAATGTCACCCTCCCCATGACCTTTGCCGGAACAACCAATGAAGCATCTATCCAACGCGGAATGAAATTGCTGACTCAGGTAGGACTTGAAGGAAGGCATGCACATAAACCTTCTGAGCTTTCCGGTGGTCAACAGCAGCGTGTTGCCGTTGCAAGAGCTCTGGCCAATGCACCATCGATTATTCTGGCAGACGAGCCAACGGGAAACCTTGATCTCAAAACTGGTGAAGAAATCATATCGCTTCTTAAAGAAATGAGTGATGAACAGGGAGTAACCGTCATATCAGCCACCCATGACTATAAAATGCTCAATGTTTCGGATCAGGTTATCTGGATCCGCGATGGAAAAGTGGATAAGATTCAGGAGCGTGATGAGTTAAAAATAGACACTGGAGGAATGAGCAGCTGACCGCCATGCCATTACTTCGCTCCTTTTCTTTTATTGTTGGTCTTTTTATCCTGGTAACAGGTGGGTGGATTCCTGCGTCCCAGGCATCCCAGGCACTCTCCCTGCAGGAGCAAATTTCCCAGCTCAGCCGTTTTACGGAAAGAACCACAGGAAGTGAAGGCGCAGGAAAGGCTGCCACATTTATACAGGAACAGTTTGAGGCTTTAGGAATAACGCCCGAAACCTATACCTTCCCGATCCCGATTCGTAAAATCACAGGTGCAACGCTTCAGGTTGGCGAAAAAACCATCGCTCTTGATACCCTTCGTTACAATGCCGTTACCCCGGAAGCCACCAACGGAACGCTCACTGGCCCGCTCTATTATGTTGGCTCTGGAAACTGGTCAGCTATCCAGTCCATGCAGATCAAAAATGCCATTGTTGTGCTCGACGCGGATTCCGGCCGAAACTGGCAGCAACTCGCATCCCTTGGCGTACAGGCAGTCATTTACCTAAATAAATTCAGAAGCCCATCCAGATTTATTTTCGAAGAAAAAGAAGAGCTCACCCCCATACAGCTCCCCTGCTTCTGGATGGAAGAACAGGTAATCAGACAATTCCCCAACGCTGTCGATTTGGAGAAACCGGGCTTAATTGCATCCACCGTTAAGCTCACGACGAAGGTTCAATGGCAGGAGATTGTGTCAAAATCAATCTATGGCCTTATTCAGGGATCTGATCCAGATCTAAAAAATGAATTACTTATTGTCGATGCTTTTTATGACAGCTCAGGTTTTGTTGCAGCAAGAGCACCTGGTGCTGATGAGGCAAGCTCCATCGCAACGCTCTTACAAACAGCCAGAAAACTCAAAAAAAACCCGCCAGCAAAAACTGTTCTGCTGGTTGCCAGTAGTGGACACAATGAGGCTCTCCATGGTGTTCGAGATATAATCTGGAGTATCAGCAGCAAATCAAAACATCTTCGAAAACGTAAAAAAGAGCTCAAATCAGGTATCAAAGAGTCAAAAAAACAACTTGAAGCCCTCACACAAATCAGTTGGCCATTGGTACCAGATGAAAAACGTGACGCTCTCATCAGCCTTGCTATCTCAGATTACCTCAAGCTCTCAGTTGATGGTATTTCAAGAAAGCTGAACACCCTTCGCCTCCAGAAAAGTGACAGCCCTGAAACAAAAGCAGCAATTCAGAAACTCTCAAAAAGTCGTCTTTTATTTCGGCGTATTGGCTGGCGAAACAGCTTTCACGATCTTGGAGAAGGAGAAGGTGCGCTGTTTAAAAAGGCAATCCCTGCCTCAATCAAAATACTCAAAAACCGTATCTCCGAATTACAAACACACAGGAGATGTTTAAAAAGTGCCTACGCATTCAGAAATCTTGTAAGGGAATATGAAGTTGCAGCCTTTGTTTCCCTGCACCTCTCAAGTCATGGGAATGGGCTCGGTGCATTTCACCAGGGCTTTCTTTATTCCCTGAAAGAACGAGTAAATCGGACAGGTATTTTTTCAGTTATTGCTGATCTGCTTGATGCCACATCCAAAACAAGTACGAGCACGACTTCATATATCAACACTTTGCGTCCAAGGCGTCTTCGTTCCTGGGATTCCTGGTTTCTCGACAAACCGCCCCTTGGCGGAGAAGTAGCCTCTCTTGCCGGAATGCTTGGTATCAGCCTGGTGAGTACAGGAGATGCCAGAGCACTGTGGGGAACCCCATGGGACACCATGGAAAATATTGACTGGAACAGGCTTGAAAACCAGGCGGTATTGGTTGCCGATATGGTTTCCGCCATGGCAGGGCCTGCAAAACTGCAATCGGGACGTCTTCCACGCGACGGTTTTGCAACGGTCTCAGGCCGTGCAAATCTTCTGCTTCAGGGTGAGCTTTTTGCCGATTACCCTGCCGCAAAAACCATCCTTCTTGCGTATCAGGGATCGCAAAAACACTATGCTGCCGTTGATTCCTTAGGTACCTTTCGTATCAAAGGAATAGCAGATAAAAAACATGCCCTCGATAAACTTATCATCGAGGGATATCGTTTTGATGAGAACACAGGACAGGTTATCTGGGCCATTGATAAAAAGACAACCGGTAAACAGAACTACCGGATCAAAATGCGCAGACGGGATATGAAAACAGACCTTGTCATGTTCAGCTGCAAAGAAACCACCATCTTTGGCCTGCTGGAACCGCGTAACTTTAATTATCTCACCAAAGTGGAACTTATCGATGGACGACGGGATGTCCCACCAGCCCATTACTGGTACAGCAGGATTGATACACGTAAATCGACCATGGCCTCCATTTACACAGAGCCGGGAACATGGCTTAAAGCCACGCTCTCAGACAATGTGCTCACCCGTAAAATGATTCTAACAAATGGTACAGAAGAGAATTCCATGGGATTGGGGTATCCTGTGGATCAATACAGTAGCATTAACAATACGGTATATAGGGCAGCCAGTGATATATGGACTGTTCTTTCACCACGCATCAAAAACCTGGAAAGCCATGGTATTTTTGACAACAAAATAAGCCAGCTTGAAAAACGGGGACTCACGGCCCTCACCCTGGCAAAAAGCAGTCTCAATGTACACGACTACAAGACATTCAGCAGTGCATCCTCAGAGGCAATGGCTCTTGCTAATCGCGTCTATGTACAGGTCGAAAAAACCCAGAAAGATGTACTGATAGGAGTCCTCTTCTATATTGCCCTGTTTGTACCATTTGCCTTCTGTATGGAACGTTTTCTATTCAACTATGCAAATATTTATAAACGAATTATTGCTTTTTGCGGAATCCTGTTTGTTCTCATAACAATTATTTTCAATGTACACCCCGCCTTTCAACTGGCATACAGTCCAACTGTTGTAATCCTTGCCTTTTTCATCCTCGGCCTGTCACTGATGGTGAGCCTGATCATCTTTTTCCGCTTTGAAGAAGAAATGATCTTACTGCAACGCCGTGCCAGCCATAAACGTCCTGCTGAAATAAGTCACTGGAAGGCATTCACCGCTGCATTCTTTTTAGGCGTATCCAATCTCAGACGAAGACGGATACGCACCATGCTTACCTGTCTTACTTTGATTATTCTCACCTTTACCATTATGAGTTTCACCACTGTGAAATCTGGTGAAAGACAAAGTAAACTCTTCTTCCAGGAAAGTGCCCCCTACCAGGGACTGCTCCTGAAGCGTGTGGACTGGAAAAGTCTGCCTGTTGAGGCAGTCAGCAACCTTGTTGATGGCTTTCGGGATACAAAGGGAGTTGCACCCCGCATCTGGCTGGAAGCCCGTGACCCCACTCAGGCAGTGCATATTCCTCTGCAAAATGGCAGTAACGATGCTGAACTTCAAGGGCTTATTGGCCTTTCACCATCTGAGGCCAACATAACAGGGCTTGATAACGTTCTCACTTCGGGGAGATGGTTTACAACTGATGACAAACGGGCAATTATTCTTGATAGTGACATGGCCAGACACCTTGATGTCAAAACTGATGGTACAGAAAAAATCAAGGTGTGGGGGTACAACTTTAAGGTGATTGGCAGCTTTGATGGTGCCACCTTTGACCAAACACTGGATCTTGACGGTGGCCCCCTGACACCTGTCACCTTCCCGGATGAATCAACAGGTGACATCACAGAGGTTGAGCAGGAAGCCATTGAATCAGGTGATGATATCCGCTCTTTCCAGAGCCGCTACCACCATATCCCGGCTACCCAGATTGCAATTATTCCAGCCAAAACCTTGCTCACCATGGGTGGCAAACTTAAAAACCTGGCCGCCCTTCCAAAGAAAAGTGAATCCATCAGCGATACAGCCGAAGCTCTTGTTGATCGTTTCTCCATGGCAATTTTTGCAGGAAAAGAAGATGGCGTCTGGCTCTATAACCAGAGCGATTCCATCCAATACAGTGGGGTACCAAACATTTTGATTCCACTTCTTATCTCTGTTTTCATTGTCTTAAACACCATGATCAGCTCAGTGTATGAACGAAAAAATGAAATCGCGATATACACATCTGTCGGCTTGGCCCCCACCCATGTTTCTTTTCTTTTTGTTGCAGAAGCATTGGCTTTAGCTATTATTTCTGTGGTGCTGGGCTATCTTCTGGCTCAGGTATCAGCATCCATCTTTGCTGATACGAGCCTCTGGGCTGGACTCACTGTGAATTATTCATCCATGGCAGGGGTTGCAGCCATGGTACCGGTTATGGGCGTTGTATTACTCTCTGTTATTTACCCTTCTCGTGTGGCTGCACGTATTGCCATACCTGATGTAAATGCCAACTTCAACCTGCCAAAAGCTGTAAACAATCGAATCACCATAATCCTTCCTTTTTTTATGAAGTACAATGAACATAATTCCATCGGCGGCTTTATTTACAGTTATTTCAAATCACATCAGGAAGTATCGCATGGACTTTTTTCAACGGGCCCGGTTGAGCTGGTCTCCAGTTGCTGCAACATTGACGAAATGCGTGCAATGGTCAAGAATTCAAAGAATCCCAAGGAAATGCACTGTACTTATCTTCGCTCAAAAGTATGGCTTGCACCATTTGACTTTGGAATCATGCAGTGGGTGGATATCCAATTCTGCCCTGTTGATGGAGACACAAAGTATCTCGAAATAAAGGTGACCCTGGAACGCAGAGCCGGTGAAGAGCAGCTCTGGCAACGAATTAACACATCTTTTCTCCATGCACTTCGCAAACAACTCCTTATATGGCGTTCCATTGACGATGACAGCCACGCCCATTTTGCAGAGCAATTTGAGAAAATAATCGCAGCAAACCAAAACGTAACAGGCTCTTTGGAGGAAAACAATGGTTGAGCGTAATAATGCGACCACTGTGATCCGACTGCGTGGTATTGTGGTTGGCGCACTTCTGGCAGTCGGAATATGTCTTCTTACCCCATTCAATAATATTTACCAGCAGGCAACTCCCCTTGGTGGTGGACATTTTCCCCTGGCACCATTTTTCATTTTTCTGGTTCTTACCATCCTCACCGCAATTGCAGCGAAGATTTTTCCAGGCAGATCCCTCATCTTTTCGGGAAGTGAATTACTGATTGTGTGGATAGAGATGGTTATAGGATCAGGTATCGCCTATACCGGCATGGCTCGAACTCTCCTTCTCAATCTCACCACCCCGATCCATTACGCAACGGACAGCAACCACTGGCAGGAAAGTATTCTTTCCGTACTTCCCCAGGGCATTACGCCAACAGACCCACAAGCGATTGAAATGCTCTATACCGGAATCCCCGGTGGACGTAGCATGAATTGGCTTGAAGTTGCGTCAAAAATTCCGTGGAGCGCATGGCTCACGCCTCTGCTTATATGGGGAAGCTTTATTCTTTTAGCCTATGGTTTTATGCTCTTTCTCATTAACATTCTCTCCCGTCAGTGGATTCATAATGAGAGGATCACCTTCCCGCTACTACGAGTGCCCCAACTGCTCAGTCAGTCGCTTGATGAAGGAAAAACAGGAAGTTTTTTTGCCAACCGCTTTCTTCTCGGTGGGCTTATGATCCCGGTACTTCTCCATCTTTTAAATGGATTACACTTCTACTATCCATCTGTACCTCAACTTTCGACACTGATATTGGCCGGCCCCTACTTCCCAAAAGAAGGCCTCTTTTCAGGTTTTCATAAGCTCAAAATTTATATTTATCCGGCTTTTATCGGGTTTGCCTTTCTCACCTCAAGACAAATTTCCTTTAGCTTTTGGCTCTTCTTTATCCTGGGCGGTTTTCTTTATGGAATCTTAGGGCTTCTGGGCTACACCATTCCGGCATCAGAGCTTGGTATAACCTTTGGCCCAACACTGGCAAGGCCTGAAGAGACACAAATGATAGGGGCGTATGGAATCTTTTTTGTCTTCATTATGTGGCTGGCCCGTGCCCATCTCAAACAGGTAGTCAAAGAGTCCCTTTTTCTTATAAAACCAACATCAGCACAAACAGAATGGTTTGACGTTCGCTATTCCTTCTGGGGCGCTGTTTTCTGTTTTGCCGCCCTTTTGTACTGGGCTGTCTCTCTTGGTATGAGCCTCTTTAGTGCCGCAATGTTTTTCAGCGCAGCATTCATGATCATGATTGTGGCCACTCGTATTATCTGTCAGGGAGGGCTTGCCTACTTTACACTCACTGCGGCTCCCATGGACGGTCTGATAGCCCTTGGCGGAATAAAACTTTTCAGTGGAGTGAACGGCCTTATCGCCGGAATGGGTCAAAAAGTACTCTTTGTTGATCTTCGAGAATCTCTCATGCCATCGCTCCTCCATGCCAGAAACCTGAGCCATGGTAAACGTCCGGGGCTGCTTATCTTCTCTGGGCTCTTTTTTACCATCCTTGCAAGCCTTGTGGCCTCTATCCTTGCCATGATGACTCTCTACTATCGCTACGGAACTCGGGAACTGCAAATGGAATGGGCAAACAGAACAACAGTCACCGTATTTGAAAATGTCTATCGCCTGACCACTGCCCCTGTTGAAACAGGGAGCTGGATCACTCTTTTTGCCATTGCAGGGGCCATTGTGATGTTGATTCTAGTGATCTGTTATCACCGTTTTTACTGGTGGCCCATTCATCCCTTGGGCTACCTGACAGCGTACAGTTCAGCCATGCGTATTCTCTGGGTAAGCTTTTTTATCGGCTGGGCCTGCAATGCATTATGCATGCGTTATGGAGGGGTTTCACTGTTTAAAAAAGTTCAGTTTTTCTTTATCGGCCTCATTATTGGAGATTTTCTCATGGGAGGTGGTTGGGCAATTGTGGGGTTCTTTACGGACTCCGGCTACCAGGTACTCCCCGATTAAAATATGAAAGATTATGTATGACGACAAAGAATTAAAGGAATATAGAGATCTTCTCCAACCTCCCGATCACTTTGAGGAAGGCTTTGACTGGAAGACAATCGTAGGTGCCGTTTTCATCGGTTTTCTGATGATGCCAGGCTCCATGTATCTACAGCTGGTAATTGGGCAGGGTATTGGCCCTGCTGCCCGTTGGGTAACCATTATTCTCTTTGCAGAAGTTGCCAAAAGAGCCCACTCCGACCTCAAACAACAGGAAATTTTCCTTCTTTACTACATGGCAGGAGCCGCACTCGCTTCCCCCTTTTCAGGGCTGCTCTGGAACCAGTATCTGGTACAATCCGATGCTGCAAGAATGCTTGGCCTCACCGAATTTATTCCCACATGGATAGCTCCCGCCCCAGATTCCCTCTCCATGGTGGAAAGAACCTTTTTTCATCGGGACTGGATGATTCCCATCCTGCTGCTTGTAGGCTCGCAAATCATTCAACGTATTGATCACTTTGGTCTTGGCTATGCCCTGTATCGTATCACATCAGATGTTGAGAAACTCCCCTTTCCCATGGCTCCTGTTGGCGCCTTGGGAACCATGGCACTTGCCGAATCCGCTGAAGAGAAAAAGAAAAGCTGGAAATGGCGGGTCTTTTCAATCGGCGGCGTAATTGGCCTTGTTTTTGGAGCCTTTTATGTGCTGCTCCCCATTGCATCAGGACTCATCTTTAACGAACCGATCCGTTTAATCCCCATTCCCTGGGTAGAACTCACCAGCCACACGGAAGATATATTACCGGCTGTGGCAACAGGTATTCAGCTTGATCTGGGGCTCGTCTTTATTGGTATGGTGCTCCCGTTCTGGGCTGTGATCGGAGGTCTCATCGGGCTTATCATCACCATCATCCTGAACCCTATATTGTATGCCCACGGAGTTCTTCAACGCTGGCATCCCGGTATGGCCACCGTTGACACCATTTTTGCAAACAACTTTGACTTCTACATGAGCTTTGGTATTGGCCTTGGTCTTGCCATTGGCGTCATTGGCGTTTGGTCGGTTGCAAGATCGTATAAATCGACGAAAGGCGACATGGGAACACTGCACGATCTCTTCCATCCACCTGAAGGAAGAGGGGATTTTAACTTCTGGATTTCCATTGGAATTTATTTCTTATCAACCCTGGCCTATGTTGGACTCTGCGTCTGGCTGGTGCCCAATTTCCCCTGGATTTTTTTCCTCGGATACGGATTTATTTACACCCCGATTATTTCCTACATCACCGCTCGAATGGAAGGCATTGCCGGACAGTTTGTAAGCCTTCCTCTCGTGCGTGAAGCAAGCTTCATTGCAGGTGCACGCTTTTTTGGCTATCAGGGAATCGAAATCTGGTATGCACCAATCCCCATACACAACTATGGTGAAGCAACGGTTCAATTCAGGCAGATTGAACTTACGGGGACATCCATCCGGGGCATAATAAAAGCAGAGCTTGTTGTTTTCCCAATTGTAATGGTGGCAAGCCTGCTCTTTTCCCAATTTATCTGGCGTCTGGCCCCCATCCCCTCAAGCCACTATCCCTACGCCCAGGAACTCTGGCACCTGCAGGCCTTAAATACTCTGCTTATGCAGACATCCACCATGGAAGGGAATTCCATGTTCTATCAGGCCCTGAACAGTAGCACCGTTCTTTCAGGCCTGGGATTCGGCCTCATTATGTATTTTGTGCTCAACCTCTTCGGGCTGCCCATATTACTTATCTATGGGGTGGTTCGTGGACTTGGACAATCAACACCTCATGGCTTAATCCTTGAAGTACTTGGTGCATTCTTAGGCCGTTATTACTTCCATAAACGCTATGGCCCCATGTGGCGCCAATATGCGCCAGTACTTCTTGCCGGGTTCTCTTGCGGAATGGGCCTTACTGGGATGTTTGCCATGGGACTTGCGCTGATCATGAAATCTCTGGGGCACCTGGCATATTGACCATGCCGAATAACAGATAACGGCAGGAATGTTTTTTTTGAGCAATCAGAGCCATCGGGATTTTTATTGTGTTATTTTTCCAGATGCCACCTGACTCAATATATTGTTAACGTAAGGATTTTCACATGACTGCGCCAATGAGCAACAATCGCTTTATTCCTTTTCGGAAAGCCGACCTTATCAAATTATGTGTAAACGAAGGAAAGTTATCCGCTGATAACCAGAACTCTTTTAAATCATTCTGTAGACTGCTGGAAAGCATTTTTCATTTTGAATTTCATCAAACCCTTGAGACCCTGAAAGATTGTTACGCACCTTTTAATATGGATGTGGATACCCAGCTGGTTCATCAATATTCACAAGATGAAAAAGAAAAATTGCAGAAGCAGCTAGTCGTCACAATGACAGACATCTTAAAGGCTGCCAATTATCGACAGATAACATCCTCTGATCTAAAGGAGGCCCTTGCAGAAGAATCCTTATTTAAGATTCGTCTCGAAGTAGATTTCAATGACTTTGAGGATGTTATTTTTTATATGCGCGGTGAAAACAAAAAACAGGAAACCCTGGTAAAATATTTTGGTTTAAAAAAAGAATCCTTTGAATTCACAAATTACGAAAGGGTGGCCGTCTATATCAAATTCAAGGAAGATACCTATTTTTCCAGTAAGAAACAGAAGAGCAATTACTTCACCCCTGGTTCAACAATCATAAAACTGTTTCAGAATGTCCCCAAAGCTGACCTTGAGATGTTATTCCCCAACAGCGAAGTACGCATGAAAAACATCGATAAGCTAATCATTGGATTACCGGCTGCAGTCAGTGGAGTAGCGGTAGTGGTAACCAAGCTTGGAGCCTCACTTCTTTTAATCGGATCAGTTCTAAGTTTCTGGCTGGGACTAACGGATCAGGAAGTAGTAATTGAGCAAAAGCACCTGATTACCCTGGGGCTTGGTCTTGGGACATTGGGCGGATTCCTGTTCAAACAGTTCAATACCTTCAAAAATCGTAAAATACAATTTATGAAAACCCTCACGGACAGTCTCTATTTTAAAAATCTGGATAATAACCAGGGGGTTTTTCACCACCTTGTAGATGCAGCCGAAGAAGAAGAATTTAAAGAAGCCATGCTTGCCTCCTATTTCCTCCTGACAGAAAATAAAGGTATGAATATGGAATCTCTGGATCAGGT
>CAMZLK010000042.1 GCA_947311475.1 uncultured Desulfocapsa sp. | reverse complement strand
TTGCCCTGTCAAGGCTACGTAGCGTAGCGGAGTACCCGAAGGGTTTAGCCTTTACAGGGTAAACAACTCTTGCTACATCTTATAATTTACGACAAATGAAAAAACTTGCATTGATTTACCCACAGATTCCTCGGAAGAGCCATAAATTAATCATAACCTTAGCCCTGTAGCATAATACAGATGTTATAGTGTCTGCAATCAAAGAGGAAAGAGAATGGAAACATTGGCCATAAGCAAAGTCGCAAGCGGAGAGACCTTCGAGGCACTTACTTGCAACTTACCTGCATTAGGCGTTTTAAGTTTGGAGGGACAAAATGATCAGCTTGAATTTTTCGAGCAGTTTTTTTGTCCATCCTGACACTCCAATTTTTTAAGCGGATCTCTCCCCTTTGTATTCCATTAAAGGAATCGAATCACCACAACTTGATCGCAAGCACTCACAACTCTTTTTGACTTGTATCAAGGCATTTTTCATACAAGTGCACTATAATAAAAAAGTGGAGCCAAATAGAATTGTACCTCGCGGGCACATTGTGGCATACAGTGCTTGGGATCATTGTCAAGCTTTGCAAATACCTTGCATTTTCCTGAAACACTTGATAAGGAGCATTAATTAATAATCAATACCAAAGGCTAAAATGAAAAAAAAGAATCCTGTTTTCAACTTTTTTTCCTCTGTTAAACTCGCACTTTTCACACTTTGTCTTCTTGCGTTCACATCTATAATCGGTACGATTATTCCGCAAAAAGAGAGTATTGACTGGTATATTCATAACTACAGCGAAATCACAGCAAGAATCTTTCAGGTTCTTTCCATTCCAGACATGTATAATTCGTGGTGGTTTCTTGGCTTGCTCACCCTTCTTTCCATCAACCTTATCGTCTGTTCCATCGATCGTTTTCCTGGCGTGTGGAAGCAAGTTAAAGCAGACAACCTTGCAACCGATCTGAAACGGCTGTCAAAAATGCGCTTAACATCAAGCTGGGTTTCAAATAAGAGCGAAGAAGAACTCGCCACAGATATCAGCAATAGGCTTGCAGGTAAGGGCTGGAAAACAGAACAGCGCAGACGTGACGATTCGCTGCTTCTTTTTAGCCAAAAAGGTGCCATAACACGAACTGGCGTATATATTGTACATGCCTCCATCCTCGTCATCTTTATTGGTGCCATCATTGGTGAATTATATGGATTCAAGGCCTCCGTTATGCTGCCGGAGACACAGGCAACAAGCACGGCTTTTGAAACAGGAACAGGAAAATCAATTGATCTTGGTTTCACTGTTCGCTGCGATCGATTTGACATTGAATTTTATGATTCCGGTATGCCCAAGGCTTACAGATCCAAGCTTACAGTCACTGAGAATGGAAAGGTTACCCAGGTGAAGAATATTGTGGTCAACGATCCACTGACTTACAACGGTATTACTTTTTATCAGTCGAGTTATCAGGGCTATCAGGATTTCCTGCTCACCATTACAGATCAGAAAACAGAAAAAAGTCAAACCATCACCCTTCCCTTTCAACAACAGCAGACCCTCAATGACAATTCTCGGATTGGCGTTATCAATGCTGAAGCCATGGGGCAATCCATTAGTAGGATGAAAATATGGTTTAAAGATGACCAGGGCCCTGCTTCGACTTTCTGGATCAATGCAGGTGATCAGGTAACGGTTGAGCGTCCTGGAAAAAAATACACAATTGCAGGAAAACAGGTGTATGCTACCGGTCTTCAAATTGCAAGAGACCCCGGCGTGTGGGTGGTCTACATTGGGTGTGGACTGATGATTCTTGGACTAACTGTCGCCTTCTTCATGTCCCACCGACGCATTTGGGTACTTATCGCAAAAGAAAACAATGAGACCACTGTTCTCATAACTGGAAGCGCCAATAAAAACAAAACTGGTTTTGAAACAAGCTTTGACGCTTTGTCCAAAGAACTGGAAGCCGACACCAGCAACGGTAAACAGTAGTATTGATCTTATACCACTCTCACATAATCTTGTTTTTCATTACAGGAATTATGAAGTAAGGCACTAATTAACCAGAAAGATAATAACGATAAATTTGGAGTTTTTCATGGACAGTTCACAACTCTTAGGCATCACAACATTTACATACATGTTTTCAACCTTTCTTTACGCCACTATTTTTATATTCAAGGCAAAAAAGCTTGGTTCTGCTGCAACAGTCTTCACTGTCATCGCTTTTTTAATTCAAACATCCGGAATCATATTTCGCTGGAAAGAGTCCTATGCACTTGGATATGGCCATGCACCGCTAACAAACATGTACGAATCAGTAGTCTTTTTTGCCTGGACCATTATTGCCATGTATCTGCTTATCGAATGGAAGTTTAAAACCCGGGTCATTGGTACTTTTGCTGTACCTTTTGCGTTTCTTGCCATGGCCTATGGCTCATTTTCAACGGGGATAAACAAAGAGATCAGCCCACTCATTCCAGCCCTCCAATCCAATTGGCTTCTTGCCCATGTAATTACCTGTTTTGTAGGTTATGCCGCTTTTGCTGTTGCTGCTGGTCTTGGAGCCATGTATTTAATCAAAAACATGAGTGAATCGAGAAAAACCACAAATGAGGACTCAATACTTGGTACTTTGCCACCACTAAAAGTAATTGACGATATCACCCACAAAACCATGGTTTTTGGATTCCTCTGGCTCTCAGTCGGGATTATTACCGGAGCGATCTGGGCAAACTCTGCCTGGGGAACATACTGGAGCTGGGACCCTAAAGAAACCTGGTCACTCATTACCTGGTTTATCTATGCCATTACCCTTCATGCCCGCTACACCCGCGGTTGGGGTGGGACACGTATCGCCTGGCTTGCAATTTTTGGATTTGTTTCTGTTGTTTTCACCTACTACGGGGTTAATTTCCTTTTATCAGGACTTCATAGTTACGGATCAAGCTAAAATCTCCATTTCTTGACAATATGACCTGTAAAATGTATACAATTAATCAACTGAATAAGTATTCAGTTCGGGAGCTTGTCCGAGAATAGGCGTTTCGGAGTCTGCGCTACCTGGTCAAAATCGAAGAATTTTTGAAAAATATGCGCAGCCATATATATGATATTGCGAGCATTATTTTTTAACAATCCTGAAGGGTCTGGGCAGGTAGCAAGGAACGAGACTCCGAAAGGTCATTCTCGGACAAGCTCCTGAATACAATTTCATACCAGGAGGAAGTACAATGAAGAAGATTACAGTATACGCAGTGGCAACCGCTTTGGCTCTAGGACTCTGTTTTGCAGGAGCAACTTTTGCTGCCGATGAAAAGGGCCCCGCTGAAATGACTCTGACATCCACCATTGATCCAGCTAAAAAGGCCAAGCCAGCCCTGTTTCCACATGCCAAGCACCAGGAAAGACTGGCCTGTGGCGAATGTCATCACAGTAAAGGTGCTGATGGCAAACAAGTCGCCTATGTTGAAGGCCAGAAAATAGAAAAATGTGAGTCTTGTCACAATAAGGCTGCAGGAATGCCTAAAAAACTTGCCACATTTAAAAATGCGGCCCACGAAAACTGTAAAGTCTGCCATAAAGCCAAAGACAAAAAATTAGCAAAATGTAACGTTTGTCATCCTAAGAAGAAGAAATAGTCTTCTTGAGGCGTCAACTGCTTAGCTCTAAGCACAAAAAAAAGCCATCTTTACATTTGTAAAGATGGCTTTTTTTCTTTATACCAGGGTTGGCACATTGTGTTGGGACAAGCAGATTTACTGCTCTTATTCTCACTCCCGGCAAACCAAAATAAATCCTGCTGTATCTACTTCTGCTGCATTTTAGAGATATCACCAACATTTAAGAATAGGACAGCTATTGCAGTAAGTAAATTAAGACGATTACAACGAATTGCCTCGTCTTTATCCATTACCATTACTTCATTGAAAAATTCATCAACAGGAGCCTTTAGAGCCAGCATGGCAGACAAAGCCTTGTCATATTCATTTGCATCAAGCATTGGTTGAACTTCAGAATCAAGTCGGGCAAAAACTGCAGCAAGCTCTTTTTCTGCTTTTTCTTGAAGTAAATCCTCATCCACATCTGTTGTGGTATTGTCCTTTATAATATTACGGATGCGTTTGAAAGAGGCTGCAAGCACAGTAAATGCATCTTCCTCACGAATGGCTGAGAGGGCACGAATTTTCCTGAGTGTATCATTCACATCATCAAACGCTACAGAAGTGACAGCGTCCGCTGCTTCTCCATCAACATCTGCCGCAAGCTGATCGTTAATAAAACGACCACGAATAAAAGTAATCACCTGCTCAACTGTTTCACTGCTGCCATTAACTTTATCTCCGTAGAGGGAAAGCGATTTATGGACCACATCGGAAAGGGACAAAGTCCAGCCAAAATGTTCCACAATATGAATAATGGCCAGAGAAATCCTGCGTAACCCAAAAGGATCCGTTGTCCCTGTTGGAATTTGTCCGATACCAAAGCAGCCGCTTAAGGTATCAATCCTGTCGGCAAGCCCAACCACAGCACCAAGGGCGGATGTGGGAAGCTCTGCCCCTGCCCGCTTAGGAAAATAGTGCTCTTGGATCGCAAGAGCAACGTCTGCTGACTCACCACCTTCCAGAGCATATGCCCGCCCCATATTACCCTGAAGAGAAGGAAATTCACCAACCATGTCCGTGAGCAGATCAGCTTTACAGAGACGGGCTGCCCTGCATGCTGCATCCACACTATCTGGAATAAATTGTTCTGCAAGCAAGCCTGTCAACTTCACAATACGATCGGTTTTTTCAAGCATGGTTCCAAGTTTTGCTTGAAAAATGATCCCTGTGAGATCGTCTAACCTATCATCTAATTTCTTTTCTTTATCGCCGGCAAAGAAGAAAAATGCATCTTCAAGGCGTGCCCGTAAAACACGTTCATGTCCTGTACGGGTAAGAGCTATATCTTTTACAGCGGTATTATTTACCGCAACAAAATGAGGCAGGAGCTGATTGTCTTTTCCCACAACCGGAAAATATTTCTGATGCTCCCGCATGGAGGTTATGAGTGCCTCATCGGGCAACTGAAGAAACTTTTCATCAAAAGTACCACAAACGCCAAAAGGTTTCTCCACAAGATTACAAACGGTATCAACCAGAGCTTCATCCACGGCAACTTGTGCCATATTGGGCTCAAGAGTATCCTCAACAGCTTTTTCAATTTCGATAAGTACGTTGTTTCGTCTTTCTTTGGGATCAACTTGCACCGATACTCCCTGAAGAGTACTTTTATAACTGGCAACTCCATCTAAAACAACATCATCATTTGCCATAAAGCGGTGTCCACGGCTCCTGTTTGACGCACTCATTCCCTCGTAGCTGTAGGGAATAATATTGCCATTATGAAGTGCCACCAGCCATTGAACAGGACGTGCAAAGGATGAGGTCTTTTCACCCCAACGCATAGATTTAGCAAAAGAAAACCCCTTCATCAACCCTTCAAGAACATCTGGTAGCAACTCAGCAGTTGCAAGTCCCCTGCATTCACGGACAAGCATCAAATATTCACCTTTGTCTGTTTCTATAACTTTCAGATCAGAGACATCAGCACCTTTGGATCTGGCAAAGCCCATTGCAGCTTTAGTAGGATTGCCATCTGCATCAAATCCTGCCTTCTTTGATGGTCCCATAAACTCTTCCTTTGAATCCGGTTGAGAATCAGACAGATCTTCGACCAGCAAGGCAAGGCGACGGGGTGTCCCCAAGGTCTCCACTGCTCCATGGACAAGATTTAATTCCTTTGCCTGCGCAATAAAATTTTTCTTTAACTGTGCAAGAGCAGGTTTTTGAAACCCGGCTGGCAGTTCTTCTGTTCCTATTTCAAAAAGTAATTCAGACATTTTCGTATTCAAAATTATGTTAAATTTTATAAATTCCTAAAAAGGGTGAAATCCAGGTGGCTAAGTAAAAAAACTTCATATGCGAGGCGCGCATTTTTTGTTTAGTTTCGGCGTACTAAGGTACGTTGAAATTAAACAAAAAATGTAGCAACGAAGCAGATGGAGAGTTTTTACGACGCCATCAAATTTAATAATGCTGTCATCAGGAGATAGAGTTCATCGTCGCAAATGTGGAATAGCCCTCTGCAAGATTCTCGACAGTTAATGAAAACGATTTTATAGCGTCTTCACTCTCAAGACTTGTCCCAATTTTCCTGGTAAGTGATTCAACAGACATACTGTTTTCTCCCTGGACAGGTGCAGAAGCCCGCTCTTCATCAATTGCTCCCTCGATAAGGGTAATGATATCCTCTATCCAGATAAAATTTCTAAATGTAACAGAAGTGACAGTACGCCCCCACTGTCCCAGGGATCGTGGCAGCCCCTCACCTGAATTTTCAGCAAGTGGCAACGAAACAGGAATCACAACCTGAAACTCCAAATCACCCTCTTTCTCAAGTGAACCATGCATGCAACACTCATACATTCTTGACTTAAAAGATTCAGGATTGTCATTATGTCCGGCAAGAAAATAAGAAAAACACATTTCAATATGAGCAGCTTCTGCCTCGAGTTTTTCTTTCATTTCCTCAAGAATGTCATTAAAATGACCAATATCAATGGACCCACGAAAACGGTTCAGAATTTCAACAAACCTGCTCATATGAGTCCCCTTAAAACGATGCGGAAGATTCACATACATATTCACCGTGGCTATGGTTTGCTGTTTGGAACGAGCCTTATCCAGAACGGTAATGGGATAAGAGATGGTTTTCACCCCAACCTTCTTAATATTAATTCGGCGATGATCCTCCTGACTTTGGATATCTTTCATAATAGAAATGTGGAAAAGAGGGGGGTGTAGAAATAATTACGGTGGCTTTTCACTTTATTAAATGTTTACGAACGGTTTCTTTAAGCTCAGATATATCAGAAGATTTCACGACATAATCATCACTGGCCCAGGCACCAAGATCCTGTTTAAATTCATTATAGGCAGAGCACAAGATTACAGGCAAATCAGGTTTAGCCATTTTCATCTGACGAAGGGTTTCAATTCCATTCATTCTCGGCATCTGGATGTCAAGAATTACAAGATCGGGAGACTCTTCTTTAACCTTCAGCAAACCTTCTTCACCGGTAAACGCTGAAATCACCTCATACCCGTCATCTTCCAGTTCCTCACGATAGAGCATCTGTATTCCTTCTTCATCATCAACAAGTAAGATTTTTTTCATGGAATCCTCTACGATATTCGTTCCAGTGACTCCCGCAGATAGGTTGCAGCTTCTTCTGGTGGCATAGGGTTAATATAAAATCCTGAGCCCCACTCAAAACCTGCAATAGAGGTAAGTTTGGGCACAATCTCAAAATGCCAGTGAAAATGATTCATGTGAGGTGAACGCAGGGGTTGTGTGTGCAACACAAAATTATAAGGTACGTTTGGAATACACGCATCCAGGCGACAAAGGCTTTCAGAGAAAACTTCAGCTAACGCCAACATCTCCTCTTCACTCTGCTCATGATAGGCTGATGAGTGTTTAACAGGCAGAATCCACATTTCAAAAGGCGTCCGAGGAGCAAAAGGTGTGATGGTGATGAAAAACTCATTCTTACAAACCACCCGAACATCCTGCTTTAATTCCTGATGAATGATATCGCAATAAACACAACGTTCTTTATACTTATAATAAGTGAGAGCTCCAGCAAGTTCAGATTCTATCTTTCTCGGTAATACAGGAAGGGCCACAAGTTGCGAATGCGAATGCTCGAGGGATGCCCCGGCAGCTTTTCCAAAATTCTTAAAGACCAGAACGTAACGAAATCTGTCATCATGCTCAAGATCTATAATGCGCGACTGAAAAGCCTTAAAAACTGTGGCCATATGGTGAGTAGGTAACTCTGAAAAAACATCATCATGGCGGGGTGATTCCACAATAACTTCATGGGCTCCTATGCCATTCATTTTATCGTATAGCCCCTCCCCTTCACGGTTTAGATCTCCTTCAATAACCAGCGCCGGGTATTTATTGGGAACAACACGAACCAGCCAACCGGGAGAATTAGGGACACCGGAATCACGGCCATAAACCAGTACTTCATTGGGCGTGGTGTTCTCATTTCCGGGACAAAGGGGACAAAAGCCTCCAGTTGTGGGTGATTCCGCTATGACAAAATCCGATGGTCTCTTCCCACGTTCCCTGGCAATGATAATCCATCGCCCAAGCACTGGATCTTTTCTTAATTCGGGCATTTACACTATTTCCCCTGGGATTTTTCCTTGGATTCCTGAGCAGTTTTACATTCAATACAAAGAGAGGTTACAGGTCTCGCCTGGAGCCGTTTCAAACCAATAAGTTCTCCGCAACTTTCGCACTCGCCAAAGTCGCCATCATCAATGCGCTGTATGGCTTCTTCAATTTTTGAAAGCAGTTTTTGTTCCCGTTGCCGTATTCTCAGCTCAAAATTTCGGCCCGATTCGGCACTTGCACGATCATTGGGATCAGGGATATTGCCGGACTGATCATTTAACTCTGCCAACGTTCTTTCTGTGTCTCTCAGGATATCGTTACGTTTTTCTAAAAGTTGCTCTCGAAAGCTATCCAGTACTTTCTTTTCCATCAAAAACCTCTCATTGTAAACATAAAAACAAATCCAATATGAAAAGAGACACTATTCCGGTCGAATAAATGTCCCGCTCTTGCCGCCAGTTTTTTTCTCCAAACAAATATCACTAATGACCATTGCTTTATCAACAGCCTTGCACATATCATAAATGGTCAGTGCCGCAATTGAAACTGCAGTCAGAGCCTCCATTTCCACGCCCGTTCTTCCGGTAATACCGACAATGGCCTCTATTTCAATCTGCCGTTTTTCATCATCATATGCAAAGTCTACATTAATTTTAGTCACTGCCAGAGGATGACAAAGAGGGATAAGACCATCCACTTTCTTTGCAGCCATAATTCCGGCAATTCGCGCCACACCGAGAACATCACCTTTGGCCATGGATCCACTTTTCACAAGATCATAGGCCTCCTGTGACAAGGTGATTTTACCGCTGGCTGTTGCAACCCGCTCGGTCTCACTTTTCTTACTGACATCAACCATAATGGCATTGCCATCAGCATCAAAATGAGAAAACTCTTTATTAGTAGTATCTGCCATAAACCTTAATGAGACTCTTTATCTTTTTTTCCGACAACTTCACGAAAAAGCTTTGAGAAAAACCCTTCATGTTCTTTATGCTGGCCATATTGCACGCAGAGTTCATCAAAACTCTCCAACACCTTTTTCTGCTCTTCACAGAGATTGACGGGCGTTTTTACCTGCAACTGCACAATCATATCACCACGACCACCGCCACGGAGACTGGGCACACCTTCTTTCTTTAAAGTAAACCGTGTTCCTGACTGGCTTCCTGCCGGAATATTCATCTTCTTCTTGCCATGAATGGTTGGTACATCGACCTTGCAGCCAAGTGCAGCCTGAACCATGGAAACTGGAAACTCACAATATATTGTCTGGCGGTCACGCTTAAAGAACTCATGTTCTTTAACATGAATAACCACATACAAATCACCTGAAGGCCCGCCTCGACGTCCGCCTTCACCCTCTCCGCGTAAACGCATCTGGGCACCAGTATCAACACCTGCCGGAATTTTCAGCGAAACCTTTTTTTGTTTCTCCACCAGCCCGCTGCCATTGCAATCATTGCAGGGATCTGTAACAATCTCACCCTCTCCATGACACTGGGGACACGTTGATGAAACCTGAAAAAAGCCCTGGGAGCGAATCACCTGTCCCCTGCCGTTACAACTGGGGCAAATTTCACGCTTATGACCAGGGCGGCAGCCAGTACCTTCGCACGTCCAACACGTATCACGGCGATTGATCTCTACTTCTCTGGCAAGTCCGTGTACAGCCTCCATAAAAGTAATTTCAATATCATAGCGCAGATCGTTTCCTGCTTGTGGACCATTGCGTTGCGCCCGTCCTCTGCCCCCACCACCAAAAAGATCACCAAAAAGATCGCCAAGCCCTGAGAACATATCCTCAAAGTTGCTGGGGCCTTGATAGCCGCTGTTCTTCAATCCTTCATGGCCGTAAGCATCATAGATCTTTCGTTTCTGATGATCACTGAGAACTTCATAAGCCTCGGTACATTCTTTAAAAGCTGCTTCAGCTTCTTTATTATCCGGATTACGATCCGGATGATATTTCATCGCAAGTTTGCGATAGGCTTTTTTAATAACCGAACTATCTGCAGATTTACTGACAGAGAGTACTTCATAATAACATGTTTGCATGATTCGTATTCTTGATGGATTCGTAAAAACTCTTCATCTTCTTCGTTGCTGCAAAATTCAAATCATTTCAACGTACTCTAAGTACACCGAAATGATTTGG
Source organism: uncultured Desulfocapsa sp. (assembly GCA_947311475.1). Classification (GTDB taxonomy): domain Bacteria; phylum Desulfobacterota; class Desulfobulbia; order Desulfobulbales; family Desulfocapsaceae; genus Desulfocapsa. Next base: position 85,898 of record CAMZLK010000042.1, on the reverse strand, counting down.
ATTTTGCGCGCCTCGAATATGAAGTTTTTTACAAATCCATCTTAACTTTTAACTTTTTACGAGTTTATCATTCTTGATAAACTCGTAAAAAGGTCAATTGAGAGACGGCTAAGTAAAAAACTTCAGATGCGAGGTGCGTATTTCTTGTTTGATTTCGGCGTACTAGGGTACGTCGTAATTAAACAAAAAATGCAGCAACGAAGCAGGTGAAGAGTTTTTACGACGCCATCATTCTTTACTATGCTGCTTTTTCTTCTACAGTCTCTTCAGATTCAACCGCTTCAGCATCTTCGTTGTCAGCATCGGGCAAACCATCAATATTCTCAAAGGTCACTTTTTCTGCAGCTACCTCACGAAGGGTCATAACCACTTCTTTGTTTTTTCCTTCAACAAGGTAGGGCTCACCATGTCTGTGCTGACGAATTCGTTTAACTGCAAGATGCACGAGGTCAAAACGTTTATTTTCGCCAAGGGCTTCCAGACAATCTTCAACAGTAATTCTTGCCATACATAAACCTCAATGTATAAATTTTGATGGTGTCTAAAACTCTCCATCTATAAATCTTTTCTTTTACAAACTTTTAACAGTTCACTTTTCTGCTACTTTTTATCAAAGGGATTCTTTAAGAGCATTGTCTCGTCCCGATCAGGTCCAACCGAAACAATAACCGGTTCGATTCCGGTAAAATCTTCAATGCGCTTAATGTAATCTTTTGCCTGAACAGGCAGGTCATCATAATTACGGACGCCGGTAATATCATCGTCCCAGCCAGGCATCTCTTCATACACTGGAGTTACCTTTGCTGCCTGATTAATATTTGATGGCATGGCTGTTACTTTTTTTCCGTCCAGGTCATAGGCGTTGGCCATTTTAACACTCGATTGGCCACTTAAAACATCGAGCTTAGTGATGGCAAGCCCTGTCAGCCCATTCAGACGAGCAGCATCTGCTGCAACCACGCCATCAAGCCAGCCGCATCTTCTTGTACGACCTGTTGTGGCACCAACTTCTCCACCTTTTTGCTGTAATTCGCTCCCGATGGAATCAAAAAGTTCCGTTGGGAAAGGACCTTCACCAACACGAGTGGTGTAAGCCTTTAGTATTCCAATTACAGAATCAATATGAGCAGGCCCAAAACCTGATCCGTTACAAGCATTACCTGCAATGGTATTTGAAGAAGTTACAAAGGGATAGGTTCCATGGTCAATATCAAGCTGTGTCCCCTGGGCGCCCTCAAAAAGAATATGTTTGCCAGCTTTACGGGCAACATCCAGTTCCACTGAAACATTCCCCAGAAAGGGAGTCAGCTTCTCTGCAAATGTCTGAAACTCAGCATAAATTGTATCAAAAGAAACTGGTGCAGAATTATATTTTGTGGTAAGCATAAAATTTTTCTCTTCCACATTTGCCTGCAACTTATCGCGAAACAGCGAATCATCGAGAAGATCCCCAATCTTAATACCTGCACGGCCTACTTTATCCATATAGCATGGCCCGATTCCACGTCCTGTGGTGCCAATTTTTTTACCATCTGCGAGGGATGCCTCTTTGGCATGATCCATACTTTGATGATACGGCATAATAAGGTGGGCATTTTCACTGATCATTAAACGATCAGGAGTCACTGGCAGTCCTTTTTCGTTTAACTCATTTATCTCACCAAGCAATACACCTGGATCAATAATAACACCATTACCAATCATGCAGCGTTTATCTTCATATAGAATACCTGAAGGAATAATATGAAAGACAAATTTTTTGCCATCAACAACCAGCGTGTGGCCAGCATTATTTCCGCCCTGAAAGCGGACAATACATTCTGCATAGCGGGTCAAAAGATCAACTATTTTCCCCTTCCCCTCATCACCCCACTGAGTACCGACAACGACAACACTGGCCATTTCCTATCTCCTGTTCACTCTTCTGTTATTGCATCATCGATATGATATAAAAAACATATACAATATCAAGACGCACCTATCATTTGTCACCGAACAACCGCACCAATATAGTCAGACCAATGGTGAAAGTCAATCTTTAGCAGGTCAATATCCGGGAACCAGGACGGAAAGTCAAAATCAAGAGGAATATCTCTGGTTCTTGACATGAATCAAGGCTATTCTATGGTAATTTCTTTTATGATGGACTCGTAAAAACTCTTCATCTTCTTCGTTACTGCAAATTTATAATATTTTCAACGTACCTTAGTACGCCGAAAATATAATAAATTTCCGTGCCTCGAACATGAAGGTTTTTCCAAGTCCATCCTGTTTTTGATCTTTTTACGAGGTCATCTTTTATCATGAACCAGAAGATATCATTTCAGCCAATTGCCCATTTCCCAAATTCAGAGAAACGCTTATGCACGCAGATATAAAAAAGAGTTCGAAGCTAAAACCAGTGTGGCAAGATAGGCTTGGCAGATTACGAACTCTCTGCCAATCGATGTTTGCACTCTTCTGCCTTTTTGTTGGATGGCAATTTTACTCTTTTTATCTTTGGGCCCTTAATCCCGCCGCGAACAGCTTTACCCAGAGGCCACCTGCTGTTGAAGCCTTTCTCCCACTGGGTGCACTGGTCAGCATAAAAAGATTACTTCTCGGTGCTGAATTTGACACCATTCATCCAGCTGGACTCACCATATTCATTGCTGCCCTGTTAATTGGACTGTTTTTGCGTAAAGGCTTCTGCGGCTGGATTTGTCCTGTTGGTTTTGCCTCCAACCTTGCTGAACGTGCAGGCCAGAAAATGAAAATTTTATTCCACCCGCCTGGCTGGCTGGACATCCCAATGCTCAGCTTAAAATATTTGCTCCTTGGCTTCTTTGGATACCTTATCCTTTGGAGGATGGGACTACAAAGTCTCACAGACTTTCATCGATCTTCCTATAACGTTATTTCCGATGCCAAAATGCTGCATTTCTTTTTACAGCCAAGTGTGCTTGCCGGATCCATTATGCTTGGTATAATCCTGCTCTCCTTTGTTTTACGTAACTTCTGGTGCCGTTATCTCTGTCCTTATGGCGGGCTCCTTGGAATACTTGCACTTCTCAGCCCATTCCAGGTCAAACGTAGCCCTGACACTTGTATAGATTGTAAAAAATGTGAAGCCATCTGCCCTGCCTCCATTAAGATAACCAATAGAAATACTATACGTAATGTTGAATGTATCGGCTGCCTCGAATGTGTGGAATCGTGCCCGGTTACAGATTGCCTGACCCTCTCTGTCCCGGGTAAAAAGGTAATCAGGCCAATTCTGTTACCAACCCTTGTTCTTGTACTGTTTTTTACCTGTTATCTCGTGGCAAAACTCACCGGCCACTGGAACACCGAAGTGCCTCTGGAAGTATTTCAACGCTACTACCAGATGATAAATGAGATTGGCCACCCATAAGGAAAGCTTTTTGCTTAGCCATCGAAACTTCAACCTTCTTAGGAGTCTATCTTTGTTGACACCCCCATATAAATACCTTACATTTGCCACCAAGAACCAGAATATTCCAATTGGTGGGCATTTGGCTGTAGAAATCTGAGGTTTATATTATGTTTGGCATCGGTTTACCTGAACTCATTGTTATAATGGCTCTTGCCCTGATTGTGGTTGGCCCTGATAAATTACCGGATCTTGCACGATCTGTAGCAAAAGGCATCCTGGAACTCAAAAAAACAGCAAATACGCTTAAAGAGAGCCTTACTGAAGATGGCAATCCCCTGGATGATATCAAACCTGAACTTGAAAAAGCAGCCAAAGCTTTGACAAATGATGTTATGGGGGGGGCGGATGATACCTGGAAAGAGACAGATCGAAAAAAAATCTATGACCCGAGAAGTACCGCAGAAAAAGAGGACGCTACAATCATAGATGTGGATCCTGAAGCCCCCGAAGACCTCGAGAAAAACGAGCAGGAAATTGGAACGGACGAACAGGAAGTGGATCATTCCAAAACCAAAGAAATCAATAAAAAACAGGTAGATTCGGAGCAAAAGGAATAGTGTCCCTCATCGTCAGAAGCCTTGAGCAATTCCGGCCACACCATCAAGAACTCCGTCAACGGCTCATCAGGGTTTTTCTAGCACTTCTTGTCAGTTCAGGAATTGCCTATGTTTTTTCAGAAGAAATTGCCCGTTTCTTCATGATTCCTCTTTTTAAAGCCAGCCCTTATCTCGACACACTCGTATACACAAGTCTGCCGGAAGCCCTTCTCTCATACCTGAAACTTTCTCTTCTGATTGGAATTGTGGTGAGTTTTCCATACATACTCTACCAACTCTGGATGTTTATTGCTCCAGGGCTTCGCAGCAATGAAAAGAAATTTGCTGTAACTGTTGTATTCTGGGCAACCCTTCTTTTTGGCACTGGAGCTTTCTTTGCCCTGTTTGGAGTATTGCCACGCATGCTCCTTTATTTTATGAGCTATGCAAGTGAAAGTCTTGAGCCACTCCCCAAATTTGGCAAATACCTCACCTTTGTTGCTCGAACCGTGCTGGCCTTTGGCCTTTCCTTTGAAATTCCTTTTTTAATGGTAATGGCAGGAAAAGCTGGCTTTGTAAAAGCTAAGTATTTCCGCAATAAACGACTCTATTTCTATGCAGCCATTGTCTTTATGGCTTTTTTACTCACAGCTGGTGATTTCATGGCCACAGCGCTTCTTGCCGTTCCGCTCTTTTTTCTCTATGAAACCGGAATATTTTTAACAGCATTGTTTGGAAAAGTAAGTCCTGCACCAAAAGATTAACATCAAGATTTTTGAAACAGAATAACATCATTGCCTGTAAAAAGCAGTTCTGCTTTCCACTTTTCTGCCAGCCATTCCATTGTCTTTTTTGAGAAAAAACAGACGTGGGTGAGATCATTCTTATAGTGCCATTTAGAAAAAGCCTCCTTATCCAGCGCAAGCTTTGTCATAAGCCCTAAGCAGCCACCAGGTTTTAAAAGTGACCAGAGAAGACTCAGATCTCGCGCCGGATCGTGAAGGTGTTCCACAACTTCACTTGCCGTTATAAACTCATACTGCTTTGTCAGCACACCTTTGTCTGCTGCATAAAAAGGATCAAACAGACTCATTTTATGCCCTGCCTCCTCAAACATCACAGAAAGTGTGGGGCCGGGCCCTGATCCGAAATCAAGCCCTTGACTATGGGGATTTATTTTTCTTTGAACCGCTGTAAACAGGCGAGATAAAAATTGCCGATACCCGAGATCATCAGGAGAATTCTGGTGTTTATCATATTCCCTTTTTTCAAATTCTTTAGAAGGTAATTGTGATGGTGGAACAGAGATCAGGCAACACACCCTGCAACGATGATATTCACGTTGCCTGTCCCGATAAAAGAGTGCTCTGCTCTCTTTTATTTTGCACAAAGGGCAAGACACCAAAGCTTCTCCCCTGATTAAACGGGCAGAATCTCCTGCTTCAGAAGACAACAGGAAATTCGATGATTCGGCTTTCCGTCTTTATCATAAGATATGGTATCCGGTTGCAGAAGCTTATTCATGACACAGCCTTCAGCAATATTTAACTGGAAGAAATTATCTTCCGTCAAACCCGCCCTGTGCACAAGTGCATCGTCTTTAATTTCCAAAGCATGTATTGGATGATCCTCACAAAGGGGACAGCGATAAACACGACCATTGGGAAATATAAAGAAATTTTCGGTAACAACTCCTGCACACTCAAAAGCCTCATCCTTCTCAAGAAAGACTTTTGGAAATGTTACATGAATCCCAGCTTCAGCAGCGCTGTTTGCAACACGGGGTACAATGTCGAGCCACTGCTCCGGACTCACCTGCCACCCCTGATCCCCAGGACTGTCTTGTGCCGAATGCCCTCGGAGCCCAATTACCTGAATAAAAAACCTCTTCACACCAATCTCGGCAAGGAGCGGGATCATTCGATGCAGGTGGTCAATATTCAGATTTGATACAGTATAGATCACGGAAACATTATATTTCATCTGAACCGCTTTACGCATATTGGTAGTACACACGTCAAATACGCCCTCACCACGAATGGGATCATTCACCAGAGCGTCAGGGCCATCAAGACTAAAACTCAGATAATCAAGCAAGTCTGGGCTCGTTTTTTCGAGCAGATCATTAAACAGATACCCATTGGAGTCAACAGTTACGGCCATTCCCAACTCTTTAGCCTTGGCAATGCCATGGGAAAGATCCGGGTGCATGGTGGGTTCACCGCCTAAAAAAATCACATTGGATTTTTTCCCCGGATCAGCAAAAAGCTCCAGCCACTTCTCAATGGTTTTCCTTGCTAACGTTGTTGTTCCGTGTTGTCCGGTATTAATATAACAATGACGACAGGAAAGGTTGCAGGCGGTGAGAATATGAAAGAAAATATTTCGCTCTCCGGCTTGGAAGCCGACAGTTCTGGCATTGGAATTCATGGGAATATTTAAAATATTAAGGTTAAAAATCGGATGGACCTGTAAAAATCTTCCTATTCGATGCACGAAAATGAAGAAAAGAAAGGGTCTTTACAAATCCACCAGAAATTATTGTTTTAACGTATAGTTTGCAAGGAGTGAATCTTTCCAATACAAATTTTCAGGATCTAAAAAAAATTGCTGAAACAATTCAAGACTCTGTTTTCGAAGGACATGCGGCACAATATTCACTTTCATCTCTCTGTAGAGTGGATTCAGGCTATCCAGGGGAAGACTCGTCCCGCCTCCCATAACATCCTCATAAGCATAGACAATATTTCGGATGCCATTCAGAATCATAGTGGAATAGCACATAAGACATGGCTCCATGGTTGAATATACAGTTAATTCTTCGGCTGCAATTGTTGGTTCCCGATCAAGAAAACACCGTAAAGCAACAATCTCTGCATGATCAATCTCATTGACTGTTTCTTTCTGTTTAAGAGTATGAGCGCGTTTTCCACTGGCAACAACATGTCCATCACGAACAAATACCGCCCCCACGGGAAATTCTCGTAGCGCTAAGGCCTCTTTTGCCTGCTCAAGCGCAATCTGCATATACTTTTCGTGATTATTCATGTTCGGTTTAACTTACAACTTCCTGCCAAAATGCAAAATAGATTTTGCTAAAGGGAGTCCAGTATGTTCCTGCACGTAATCATGGCCCCTGTCAAAAAATGGCAAATACACAAGCTCAGTTTGCAAAGCATGAAAGTGTACATCCGGTAATCTTGGAAAAAGCTGTCGTTTATTTAAGGCTGCACCTGCCAGCACACTTTTTAATGCCTGGATGGCCTCTTTTCTTTGCAACGTCACCGGATGCATCCTCTTCACCATGGACGCTTCACCCTGAGGTATTTTTTCCTGAGCAAGTGTCATGTTTTTTCCAAGCCGTAAGAATGTCGAAGGCCTAAGCTTAAAAGCAGGAATATAAATACTCAAAGCCCTGTCCCGGTGGCTCTTTTGGATAACCTTCGGCTGATTTGTAAGGCGCAGAAAATCAGCAAATGTTGTCATTGTAAGTCCGGTTGACTCCACTTGAAGTTTCCAGAAAGGAAGGAAATACATTTCTTTATAGTCTGTTGCCACACAGCTCCAGGAAATCTTCTTAAACCCACCCTGTTTTTCCTGCCATGAAGAATAACAATTATAACAGGACAGTACAAGACTGTCATGATCTCCAGCAAGCGAAAAACCACATCCGGGGCAAAGGGTTGCCAGGAAATGTGGCGTCCAGTTTGTGTGATATCTGTCACCGCCTTTGCGCATTTTTCCAGCGGAACCACCTTGTGCCAAGGCCTTATTGGTCACCCCGTCATAAAGGATCCCATCATCAATATAAAGTGGCAGATATATGCAGCTTAAGGTTTCACCAATATATGCGCGGTGATAAAATGGTGCTTTAATGGAATCGGAATCGATAACGGTGAGTTGAGCCGCCCGCTCCAACAGAGTACGAGCTTTAACGGTCTGGCGAAGAAAAATACCTTTAACGTCTTCTGTTACAAGAGATACAGCCATGGCCTGTGGCCTGAACCCAAGGGAGGGTGGCAAGGCACTGGCATTTAAACCCTGCTGAGTAGTATCCACCACCTTGTATTTCTGATGTTCCCCTTTGCAATAATACACATTCCCTTTAAAACGCAGATAGGGAGCATAAAAAATATCCCTGCGCCTGATATGAACCGGTACTTTATCGGGAAGGACAAAACGAAGAGTCCCCCGCGTTACCATGAAATTCTGCACATCACAATATGGACACCGGATGAGCCTGTCATCTTCGTGGAGTTCTATCTTCGCACCACAGGAGGGACAGTTTTGGTGGATTGTCAGATCCATAATTCAGCTTCGAACTGAAATTTTACAGTTTCTGACCGCAATGATTACAAAACATCGAATCAGCCACGTTCTCTGTCTCACATCCGGGACAAACAATGTTTTGTGGTATTGCATTGCTTGAATGCCCACATTTGGAACAGAATTTTGCATTCGGTGCAAGATTTTTCCCACAATTCACACATTGACTGAGCACCAGTTGCTGATGCCCGCAAAGAGGGCAAAAGCGTGCATCCGCAGGGATTCTGTTCTGACAATCCGGGCAGACGACCCCTCCAGTCACCGGTGCACCGGGTTTTGCAACTTGCCCTCCCGTACCAGTCGCAAACATGGCAGGCAGCATCATCCCCATACCAAGCCCAAGACCGGAACCAGCTTCTCCTTGATTCTCCGCTGCTTTTTCCATGGCCATCGCGGCCTTCATTCTCACAAAGTTATCCATATCGTTAATCACACTGAGACGACTCTTATCATCAATTGCTTTCTGCACTTCTTCAGGCGGTGTGATGGATGTAATGTACAGGTGGCTGAGGTGCAATCCGAAGTGGGAGAAATCTGCAATCAATCGTTTCTGGAGTTCAATCGACAGTTCATCAAATTTTCCGGCAAGATTAAATATGGTATCAAGTGTTTCGCCAAGATAATCATTGAAGCGCGAAACTATCACCTGCTTGAGATAATTTGAAATATCATCGGTTGTAAACCTGCCCATGGTGCCAACCAGTGAATTAATAAAAAGCACCGGCTGTACAATCTGGATATTAAAAACACCATGGGCCCGAAGACGAATAAGCCCGAGCTCACTATCTTTAAAAGCAACAGGACTCTTGGTTCCCCATTTTAGATTGGTGAAATACTTCAGATTAGCCATGTACACTTCAGCCCGCAGAGGACTGTTTCCACGCCATGGTATGGAAAGAATTTTGGTGAGAATTGGCAAGTTCCCTGTCTTCAAGGTATGGCGACCAGCAGCAAAAGCATCACAGGCCTTTCCTTTATAAAATAATACTGCGGCCTGACTCTCTCGTACTGTCAGTTGTGCTCCCCATTTAATTTCACCCGAGCCATTTTCCGGCAGACGATGAACCAGCTCTTTTCCTGTTTCATCAAACCATTCTATATTTTCAAGAAAAACTGCGCTTTCAAACTGATTCATATCGTCTCCATCTTGACCACCTGTTTATTGCAACTTTGTTTGACTGAATTATAGTACACGGAAGCTCGTAGACAAAATTAAAAATTATGGAGACAAAAAAAGATGGCATTGGAAGATGAATGGGATCTTGATTCGGCAATGGCAGTACTCAAACATCAGACAGTTGATGCAAAACTATGGGCAGAAGCTGTGGAGTGGCTCATGCTCTATGGCCCGGAAGACATGCGGGAGATACTTTTAAATGCATCCGGAGCTGCAACCCATGAATGTTTCCCGGATCTTCAGGCGAAAGGATATGCGGCAGACGGCATGCCCTGTTACAGCGTTAAAGACCTCGCTAAAAGTCTTCACATCAGTGAAGATGAAGCGAGAGCAATGATTCAGGAAAAAGAAAAAAACCACAATCTGCACCACTTCATCGACGAACAAGACACAATGAAGGTGCAGTAATTCCTGTAGGTTCAAGGATGGTTAATTAGTGCCTTGCTCCATAATTCCTGCAATAAAAACAGGTAAGCGTAGACTCCGAGAATATATGAGAGTGAGACAATATCAAAATGTTACGAATAGCAACAGCTAGCGAACGAAGAGAGACCTTCGAGGCACTTACTTGCAGTTTACCTGCGTTAGGTATTGCGCTCTAACTGAACAGTGATCTGCTGCACAAAGAGCAGGGAGATAAAACTTAAGACGGCCCCCGAAAAAAAGACTATCCGGTAATCGATCATCCAGAGAAGCCCTCCAAGAACAGGAAGAACAACTGCAGCAATATGGTTGATGGTAAAGCCAACAGCCATTGAAGGTGCAATATCTTCCGGGTCGGCTATCTTTTGAAAAAAGGTTCGAATTGCTATGGCAAAGTTAAACAGGATGTGGTCAACGATATAAAGAAGAGCGACAATGATTTTAGACTCGACCAGGCCATAAGCAACAAAAATTATAATAAGTCCCACATATTCCAGAGAAAGGACTTTCCTCTCACCAAATCTGATAATTGCCTTACCGATTAAAGGGCTGAGGAAATAATTCACGATATTATTAAACAAAAAGAGTAAGGCAACTCCCTGTACGCTAAACTCAAATTTTTTCACAAGAAGAAAAACCGCAAAGGCGATAAATATCTGCCGTCTTGCCCCAGCAGTTAAAGTAAGCACATAAAAAAGCCAATACTTCTTTTTCAGGACCATACTCTTTCGCTGGGAAACAATATTCTGTCGTGTAGGATTCCGGCTCAGTCCCCAGAGAGCTGCAGCAATAACCAGACTGCCAAAAAGAAGATACAATTGTGTGTAGCTGAGAAAAGGTGCCAAAGTAAAAATTATCACTCCGGCTGCAATATTTCCAGCAGATGCCAGACTGCGCAGTCTTCCAAAAACTATTGGAGCGGTCATTTTATCAAAGTACTGAAGAGTCAGGGATTGATTGGTCGTCTCAAAATAGTGAAACCCAAAACTCATAAGAAGTGTTGTAAAGATAATTCCATAAAATGATGGCAGCAAGCCGGTGACGGCCACACCTACACCAAGGATCAGAACAGAAATTGAAGAGAGGCGATATTCTTTAATCACCAAAAGAACGTAGACCACAAGAAGAGCAAGAAAACCAGGAAGTTCTCTAACAGATTGGAGGAAACCTATATGGCTGCCGTTAAGACCAATTACATTCACAGCAAAATTGTCAAACAGGGTACGCCACACATGCAGACCGATGGTCGAACTAACTGTCAAGACCAGTAAGTACTTAAACATCTGATTGTTTTTTAGTTCACCCATCCTGTCAATCCGTTTTGATTTGCTTATACCTGCTTTTGTAACAGTCTAACCGAAACGTAGGTAATGTCACCCGTTTAAGGATCTAGCTTTTTTGACTGCTGTACGAAGTGCTTTCTGTGGAGCTGAGTTATGCACATGATAGCTCTTCTGTTTTTTACTCTCCACAAGAGCAGTTAATCCTTTTGCTGGAAAAAGTCACTGTCAGATTAGTTCGCAGGCAGCATTGGAATAGTTTTTCTCAAATTGTCCATATAGAAAGATACCATCATATCCTGCTTTAACGGATAGCGGCCATACAACGCATTCTGCCTGTCATGCACCTCTGTTGTCAACTCTGAATCAGCTGTGGTTTACCTTCAAGAACAACACAATCAAGAATCAGGTTTGAGGCTCCACCTGTGACACAGATCTTGTGCCACAATAGGTATCACGGTGATCCTTATGGATGATGTTAGTATACTCTTCGATTGACTTGGGTTTCCGGCTCTGTATATTCATAGTACACACAAACACCACAGACAGACTAATTATCGACATGTCAGAAGAACACCAAAGAAAGCAAGCATAGCACCAGCTACCTTTTCAATCAGAAAAATCCAGTTGCCCAGCCATTTTTTTATTTTTTGATTGCCAAGAAGTCCTGCGACGCCCATATCCCAGACCAGAACAAGCCCCGTCATCCATAAACCATACAAAGCCCGTACGACAAAGGGAGTTTTGGGAGAGACCATCACAGTGAATAAAGAGAGGTAAAAAATTGAATTCTTCGGATTAAGAATGGCTGACATAAACCCAATGGCAAATTGATGGCGTATGCTTTTCACATGGAGGCGACTGACCATTGTCTGGTCTTCAAGCGAGCGGACAGGAGCCATTAAAAGGAGGACACCTATATAGAACAAATACCCTCCACCAAAATACTTTAGAATAAGCATCAGGCTTGTCATTTCTTTTACCGCTTCAAGGCCGGTAACTGCAATAAGCAGATAAAGGCCATTTGCTGCAGCTATCCCCAGACAAACTGCAAACGCATATCGTAGCGGCATGCGAAGAGATGTCTGCATGATAAGAAAGAAATCAGGCCCAGGACTCAAAAGAGCCATAAAATGTGCTGAAGCAATCAATAAAAATTCCATACTTTTCCTTTTTTGGGGAAAAGTATAAACTCTATCAAAAGAGAATTATTGTATAAAATTGACTTGATATTCTCTGGGCGTTACTGTCGTCATGGCCTTAAAATGACGATGGAAATGGCTCTGGTCGAAGAATCCGCACTCCAGAGCAATTTCTGCCAATTCCTTGCCCTCCCGTAATAGCTTCCTGGCAAGTTCAATTCTGCAGTTTAAACGATATGCATGGGGTGTTATGCCGGTGGCTGTCTTAAAATGCCTGAGTAGTGTGTAGGGATTCACCTGCAGGTCTACTGCCAATTCTCCCATGGCAATATCTTTCTCTAAATTCCTGCCCAGTTGTTCTTTCAGGTTTTCAACATGCGAAAAAGGTTCACTTATCATGGTTCCCGGCTCACAACATCGTAAAAATATGCTGCTGGTAAGCTCAACCAGCATCTGTTCTTTTTTAAGTATCTCACCGCCATCATCCATTAATGATTTCATGGTGGTTATGTACTGTTCATACAGAGCACTATCTTCGAGCAGGATTTGGTTTACTCCCCGAAAGGACTGCACCTTCCATAAGGACTGCTGTACTTGAAGACACCAGTCAACATCAAGGTAAAGCATGTAATAACTACGTTTACAGGACTTACAGGGATTACAGGAATGAAGGATTTCAGGGTTGATCAATGCCAGACTCCCAGGCTGGAGACGGGCCGTTTGTTTTCCGACCTGATAAAGCACCTCACCATTATCTATAGCCCCAACACTATAGGTCTTGTGCATATGGGCCTTGTAATGCCTGCCACTGTTTGCAGTATGATGACATTCTGCAAAAGGCAGGGACTGATGTTTCAGGAATTGTTCGTCGTTCATTTATACTCGAACTAATTTAAGAATGATAAACTCGTAAAAAGGGTAAAATCCCGATGGCTAAGTAAAAAGCTTCATATGCGAGGCGCACATTTTTTGTTTAATTTCGGCGTACTAAGGTACGTTGAAATCAAACAAAAAATGTAGCAACGAAGCAGATGAAGAATTTTTACGACGCCATCAAGAATAATAGACCACATAACCAGGCTAATCATACAATCGAAAACTTTCAACGCAATGAGTATTAAAACAGGTATCAGGATTCTGGCACCGTAGCCAAGTGTATAAAAAAACAAAATGAAGCACGAACAACACCAGATGTAAATTCGATTTTCTGGCTGGGAAACTACGAACAGATTAATACAGACAAAACCACAGTATCCAGGACACATGAGGATTGAGCCATATAAAGACAAATTAAACGATACCTGCCCAAAATAGCGATCATTCTGCGGTAAAATAGTAGTGTGCTAAAGGAGGGTAGTGTGGTGAACAGTCAGAATAAGAAGTGCGTATTCTCCAGTGTGATCATGGCCGAATCGCTTATATTATTGCCGATGATTTTGTTGATATTCGGGAGTTTTCCACGGTGCGTTGAGGATTGAAAGATAGCAGCCTTGAGTATTGGGGTGCCCCTGTTTTTACTTTGCTTATAACAGTCCTGCACATCCTAAATTTTGCAAAGCAAATAAATGTCTCTTATTTTTCAACTGTTTTCAGAAATTGAGGGTGCTGTTACTTAAATTGCGGTAAAGCACCCTCGAGAAACATACTGCCAAGTCGCTTTTTAGATAGAAGCGTCAACTTTTGCTACAGCAGATGTGATCGCCTCTCGGCACTGAGGAGTAATCTTATCCATATGTTGGTTATAACAAGTGATAATTCGACCTTTACCTTTTTTAACGTCTCCACAAACACCTTTTCTATCTTTTTCAGCATCACAGCTCGTTTTGATACTTTCAACAACAGAATGGATCATTTCGGCACACGTTTTGTTAGAAAGTTGACCCATTGGCATATCTCCTGTTCTTTGCTGAATACGAATACAAACCATTCTTTCAGCTCCACTTTTTCCAGCACAGTATTTTGCAGCATCTGCTGTACAGTCCCCTGCATAAACGTTAGCAGTCATTAAGAGTGTAGATGCTACAATTAATAGAAGTGTTTTCATGTTCTTTCTCCTTTGAATTACCCCATAATTGGGAAATAAGTGAAGTGAGAGAATACGTTTTTCAGCAGATGACTCAAGGCGAGAATTACCGGGATGAACCAAGTCCAATCAAACCTGATCTGCCCCTGCCATCATCCCGTAGGGCAACTTTTTCTGCGCGCCAAGTCAGGCTGCAGCTCAAACGAGCTCTCAACAGATCCAGTACATCCGCCAAATCTGTAATAATTACTACAAAATAGATAGATACAAGTCAAGGAATATTCTAAGACAGCACCATAAGATCTTTATCCTTTAAGATTTATCAACGGTATGGGATAAACCGCGCCCGATCTTGTTGATATGGAGCGATCCAGATAAATCACATTTGATGGCGTCGTAAAAACTCTTCATCTGCTTCGTTGCTACATTTTTTATTTAGCCATCTTTCAATTGACCTTTTTACGAGCTTATCACATTTGATGGACTCGAAAAAACTCTTCATCTCCGAGGCACGGAAATTTATTATCTTTTCGGCGTACTAAGTACGTTGAAAAGATTATAAATTTGCAGTAACGAAGGAGATGAAGATTTTTTGCGACGCCATCAATATTATTTCTCTGTCTTCTTCTCATTTTCCAGCGTCTTCTTAATCCAACCACAACGAATATGATATTGATGCCCGCCATCCACCCATTTATCACATGTGTCCTCTGTGGTTTTCATGGGATAATGTTCAACTTCTTTATCCACTCGGCACACACCTGAATAGGGATCTTCCAGCCTGAATTTTCTGCAGCTGAGGCATATTCTCTTTTGTAAATATATCATTACGTTTCCTTACCTGCCTTTTGTTTTAAAGAATTGAAGACAATCCATGTTTGTAGCCATTTCCTCAAACTCTTCCACAGCTGCCATATCAACAACCAGCGGTGAGAATCCGTACTGTCGAAGAGCATGGAGGAATACCTTTCTGGAATCATCGAGTATCGTCTTATCACTGGTTCCATAGTTGTTATACACAATTCCCCTACATTCCAGCCCTCTGCTTTTTATCAGTTCTAAAGCGGACAGGGTATGATTAATGGAACCAAGTCTGGGACTTGACACCAAAATCATGGAATAGTTTTGCTCCTGCACATAATCAAGAAAGGTCATTTCACTGGTTAACGGAACCATAAGTCCACCTGCTCCTTCCAAAAGAACATGATCATATTTTGCCGCTAAACGCTGTGTAGCCAATGTTATTGTGTCTGTATCGATTCCCACTTGTTCCAATTCGGCTGCCAGATGTGGCGAACAGGGCTTTCTGAAAACATAGGGACAGGTAAGACCATTCTCATCATCTGAAAACAATTCAACACGCATAAGCTTTCGATGTTGCAAAATATCTTCGGCGATTCCAGTGCATCCTGTCTGTACTATTTTTTGAGTGATTACTGAAACCCCTTGGGAGAGAAGAGCCCTTGCCATAAGACCGGTTGCCATGGTTTTACCAATATTTGTGTCAATTCCACTTATACATGTAACGGAAAACATCAGCGTCTCCTTACCACATAACAGGAAGAGGAATAACTTACCGGTAAACCTTTTTCACATTTATATTCATTTGAATATCGCTTTTCAAAACGTTTCAAAGTCTCTTTGTTCCACTGGTATTCGCTCACTCCTCCCACACCAGTTGCACGAATGTGACTTAAAATTTCCCGCACTGAAGGAAAAAACAATTGATCCTCGTATTTTTCATATGATTCCACAATAAAATCTTTCTCAAGGAGTGACAAGATTGTACCATTGGAATAATAGCGTAACTCAACCGACGTTAATCCGGAAAATTCTTTAAAGGTTCCCGCCCCAAACATTGAAAATGCCAGGAATGCTCCCGGTTCAAGCTTTCGACCAAGTAGTTCAAGAAAAGAAGGTAAATTGTCGAGCCACTGAAAGGTTGCACCGGAAAGAATAAGAGAAAGATCAGAAGGTACCTGGACACTTTCAATATCACCAAAACAGGAGATAATTTGTATTGCTGTGTGCTTTCTCAGCCGGCTTAAAGCGACTGCTTCAAAATCGGGGACAAGATCATTTAAATACAGAACTTGAACAGGCTTTTTTTCACAGAGCAACTCGCTGAGTCCTCCAGTGCAACAGCCTATCTCCAGCACACGCTGAAAAGCGGTTTCGGGGAGACAGGCAAGTAATTGCAACAATCTCTTTGCAAGTTTTTTCTGCACAATAGCAGCGTCATCGTAAGTCAAAAGACTGCGCCGAAAACATTTTGCTATCCTTTTTTTATCAAGCCTGAAAGCCATTTCATCCCTGCGTAGCAATACTCTCTACAATTTCATCCCAATTATTATAAGCATAAAATGGAAAATGGCTCCCTTCGATTTTAATAACCGTTGTCTCTCTCCAGGAATGCAACTGGCTTTTTGTTGGCATAATAAGATCGTTTTTGGAGACAAAGACGTCACTATAGATAGATACCTCATCAGCATGGCACTTCGCATTTTTAAGTAATGATGCCAATTCTTTCTGTTGGCCTTCAATGTTGCGTAAGGGCTTATTTTCCAAAAATTGCTGATACAGGACGCGATCCCTGCACATCCGGTAATAAAATTTAAGACGCTGTTTTTCATCTAAATTAGCAAGCGTTAACCGAACAACATCTTCTGGAATTCCATATTTATCATCAATTGGACAAAGGGTACCATTGATTGCAATTGCTGTTTTAAGTTTGCCCCGAAATGATTTGAAAAGCTGCTGCCCCGCCCACACTCCCATAGACCAGGCAATCAGAACAATCTCTTCATATTCATTAAGCAGTCTATACAGATCCTGGTCATGGGTCAGATCTGTATAATCATAAAACATAAAAACATTCCATTCTTTGCTTCCAAGAGGGGCAAAAGGGTTTTCATCCATGCCCCATCCATTACAAAAAAAAATGACTTTTTTGCTCTTTTTCTGATGGAGCCACTTGCTATGCACTGTTTTCCCCTGCTGTCATTGCAGCTATTTGAGCAGGAATTTTCTGTAAATCTTTCCATTGCATATTTGCACAAAGTGACAAACGTAGACGAGCAGTCCCTTCGGGCACAGTGGGGGGGCGAACGGGAAGAACAAGAAGCCCGAGTTCCCGCATGCTTTTCGCAAGATCCAAAGCCTTTCTGTCACTTCCCATCAAAACGGGGACGATGTTCGTACTGCCTCGTGTTGCGACCCCTTCGTCTGTGAGAGCATGGCGCAACTGCATGGATAATTCATGTAAATATTGTCTTTCCCGGGTCATTCCAAGCATGTGCTGAAAAACAAATTGATTCCAGTTCAACGTTACAGGCGGCAAACCTGTTGTAAAAATTAACGACCTGCTGTGGTTCACAAGATAATCGTGTATTTCTTTTGAACAGCAGACAAAAGCACCAATTGACGCAAGCGCTTTCCCAAAGGTTCCCACTAAAAAATCAATCTCCGAAAGAACACCTTTCTCCTCTGCCTTCCCCAGGCCTTTTTCCCCAAAGACACCAACACCATGGGCTTCATCCAGATAGAGTCTGACATCAAATTCATATTTCAATCTAAGCAAAGCTTTCAGATCTGCCTCATCTCCATCCATGCTGAAAACGGACTCAGAAACAATGACCACCTGATCATAGCGTTTCCTGTTCTTTGAGAGCAGCCAATGTAATTGTTCATAATCCCCATGACGGAATCTTTTATGATCAGCCCGACTTAACCTAAGCCCATCATGGATGGATGCATGATTAAGTTTGTCTGACAGTATCAGATCCCCTTTTCTAAACAGAGCCGGTAAAATCCCTATGTTTGCGTGATACCCTGAATTAAAAAGGAGAACCGATTCAGTACCATAGGCTTTTACCAAATCACTTTCCAGGCGATGTGCAGCCAATGAGTCGCCTGTGAGCAACCTTGATGATGCGGCAGCAAATACTCTGTTCTCCCCGCCTTCCTTTTCGAGCCTTTTATAGAATCGTTGCAGCAACATCTCATCCTGCCCTAATCCCAGGTAATCATTTGAGCTGAGATTGAGATGTTTCCTGCTCCCTTGATATACTAGATGACCAGCATCGCATCGTTCAAGCGGTGTCAATGCTCTTAAACGTCCCTTTGCTTCAAGCTCATGAAGATTTCTGGCATATCTCGATATCATAAAGGTTGGGCCTCTTCAAGTACTTCACAAATGGCACCTGTCAACACAGCCAGATCATCCATTCCCATACAATATGGAGGCATCACATACACCAGATGTCCGAAAGGGCGAACCCACACACCTTTGTCCACAAAGGCTGGTTGGATATGTTTCATGTTCACTGGAGCTGTCATTTCAACCACTCCGATCCCTGCTAACACCCGGACATCTGCAACACCTTTTAAAACTTTGCAGGGAGCAAGTCCCACGCGCAAACCTTGCTCCAGCTGGCTGATACGTTCTTGCCAATTTGACTCAATCAGCAAGGTAACAGATGCATTTGCCACAGCACATGCAAGAGGATTGGCCATAAATGTCGGGCCATGCATAAATACACCGGGCTCAGCTTTTGATATGATTTCGCCAATTTCTCTTGTTACAAGAACTGCAGCCAGACTGAGGTATCCACCAGTAAGTGCTTTCCCCACACAAAGAAGATCAGGTGCAATACCTGCATGTTCGCAGGCAAAAAGCTTTCCGCTGCGACCAAATCCTGTTGCAATCTCATCTGCTATAAGCAGGACATCATAATGATCGCAGAGTTTACGAACATTTTTAAGATACTGCGGGTGATAAAATCGCATGCCGCCAGCGCCCTGAACAATGGGCTCAAGGATCACAGCGCAGAGGGATGCATGGTGTTCGTCTATCAGTTTTTCAAAGGAACAAATATCGTTTTTGTCCCATTCATCATGAAAACAACACTCAGGTCGATCAGCAAAATGATATTCAGGCAGGACTCCGTTAAAAATCTGATGCATGCCGGTTACCGGGTCACAAACAGACATACAGTGGAAAACATCACCATGATACCCGGAACGGATGGTCAGAAATCTTTTTTTCTCAGCCTTCCCTGCTCCATGAAAATATTGCATAGCCATTTTCATGGCAACTTCCACAGCAACAGATCCGGAATCTGCAAAAAAAACAAGATCCAGGGGATCAGGGGTTATCTCAACAAGGGTACGGGCAAGATTCACAGCAGGTTGGTGGGTAAAACCACCAAACATCACATGGGAGAGTTTCTCTGCCTGCTCCTTTAATGCAGCAGTCAGTACCGGGTGATTATAGCCATGAATAACAGACCACCAGGAGGCCATGCCATCAATCAGCTCTCTGCCATCGCATAAACGAATACGTACCCCAGAGGCCGATTCCACCGCATACATTGAAAGTGGACTACTGATGGAAGAATACGGGTGCCAGATATGCTGCCGGTCATAGGCAAGAAGCTCATCAGTTGTCATTGCAGATTTTTCCAGACAAATCAAAGCCAAGTTTAGTGAACGCCACAAGATCTGCCGCCACTCCAGCACCAGTGGTTGTGAGATAATCACCAACTATTGCGCCATTTGCTCCTGCTGCAAAGAGCTTATACTGATCCTTCCCAAAGCGTCCACGCCCTCCGGCAATACGAATTACAGCCTGGGGATTAATAAAGCGGAAAAGAGCAACACAACGCAAAACATCTTCAAGAGAGATGGGCTCCACCCCGGCAAGGGGGGTTGATTCAATTGGGCTGAGAATATTTATTGGAATGGACTTCACCCCAAGATCCCGCAATTCAAAAGCGAGCTGAATCCGATTTTCAAGGGATTCCCCCATGCCGATAATACCACCGGAACACAAATCCATTCCTGCGGTTTTTGCGATTCGAAGGGTTCTTACTTTTTCTTCCCAGGTATGGGTGGTGCAGATGGAAGGGAAATACTCCTGGCAGGTTTCAAGATTACAATGATAACGGATAACGCCAAAAGAGACCAACTTGCGGGCAGTTTTTTTGGATAAAAACCCCATGGAAGCACAAAAGCGAAGTGCTGTTCCTTTTGCCATGGACACATACAATTCCCCCATGGAGTCTATCTGGGATTCATGTAAACTTCTTCCGGCAGTCACAAGGGATAAACGGGAGATACCGTACGCATCATTTTCCCGGGCCAGATCAATGGCTGTTTGTGAGGCAATCTGCTCATAGGTTTGAATGTCAGTAGTATGATGTACCGACTGAGCACAATATCTGCAATCTTCAGAACATTTACCCGAGCGGGCATTAATGATGGAACATAAATCAAAACGGGGGCCATGAATGGCACGGCAAAGCTTGTCTGCAGCCTCACATAAATCTGTTAACCCTGCCTTTTGGGAAAGTTCAATGGCCTGATCAAACCCAAGTTCACCGCCTTTTTTTATAATTCTTATACATTTGTCTATCATGAAGCACAGTTATCCTAAAAATTAAGACAACTTATCCATACATTTGGCAAGACCTTCAGGAGTATCAAACTGTAGCGTTTTATACTGATACCCCTTGGGAGCAATTTTACGCATCATCCCTTTAAGTACTGTCTTTGGCCCGACTTCAATAAAAGTATCGATTCCTTCATTGATCATGCCACTGATAATTTCAAACCAGCGAACACGCGAAGCAATCTGGCTGGCCATCATTTCTTTGATTTTTTGGGTATCACTTTCAGGACTTGCTGAAACATTAAAATATACAGGAGTAGCAGGCACATTAAATTTTACTTCATCCATAAATGCAGCAAAATCAGGAACTGCATTGGCGACCAAAGGACTGTGATTGGCCACACTCACCGCAAGCGGTATCACTCTGGCACCACCTTCAGCAGCCACCTTTTCAACGGCATCAAGCCCCTCGATGGATCCGGAAATAACAATCTGCAGCTCTGTATTATAATTTGCAGCAGTAACGATTCCTGCATCACTGCAATCAGCTATAATTGCCTCAACCTCCCCAATGCTTTTACCAAGCACTGCCCGCATACCACCAGGATTCGCCTGCCCTTCACGCTCCATGAGAGCACCACGTTTAATCACCAGTCGGATGGTATCCTCAACTGAAAGAACACCAGCCGCACAAAGAGCTGAATATTCGCCAAGACTGTGTCCTGCAAAACAGGCAGCTGAAAATTTGTTTCCCCATACCTTTTTCAGAGCCTGATAACAAATAAGGTTGGTCACAGTAATGGCTGGCTGCAGATGAATTGCCCTGGTAAGTTCCTCAATGGGACCTTCCTGACAAAGTTGCTCCAGCGGAAAATCACACACCGAAGCCGCATTTTTCATGATTGCGGCACAATCACTGTCCGAATCAATAAATTCACGTCCCATTCCTAAAAATTGTGACCCCTGGCCGGGAAAGAGTACTGCTATTTTCATTATACTTTTATTCCTTGATGGCGTAGTAAAAAGCTTCATCTGCTTCGTTGCTACATTTTTTATTTAGCCATCTTTCAATTGACCTTTTTACGAGTTTATCATTCTTTAAATTATCGTTGTTTCTTTTGTTTTTCTTCTAAAAAGCTTGCCAGCAAAAAAAGAGCGACACCAATAGTAATAGCAGAATCTGCGACATTAAATGCTGGCCAGTAATAGTCTCCCACATAAAATTGGAAGAAATCAACCACCGCCCCCAGACGAATCCTGTCAATGACATTGCCAATGGCACCCCCTGCAATAAGTGCCAGAGCAGGACCATAGAAAGGATGATCTTTATGCATCCGACGCCAGGCAATAACGAGGAACACCAGAGCAACAGATGCCAAAATCAGAAAAAAATAGTGGCGCCATACTGAATCAACTCCTGCCAGAAATCCAAAAGCAGCTCCCTTGTTGGTCAGATAGGTGAGGTTGAAAAAATTTGGGATAATCTCCATTATCTCATAAAGCTGAAAGCTTTTCAGAATCCAGATCTTTGTCAGCTGATCAAGCACAATCACCAGCAGTACCAAAAATATTGAAATAAACAATTTCTGTTATTCCTCTACGTCCATTGCAAGAACAACGTTTAAACATCGTTCGCAAAGCTGCGGATGATCAGCATTACTCCCCACAAAGGTATCACGGGTCCAGCACCGTTCGCATTTGTCACCTGATGCCGGGCGCACTGCCACCGCAAGTTCTGGGATTTCTTCACTTACAAGAAATTCCAGATCACTGACACTGCTTTTATCTTCACAACGAGTGAGCACTGAGATAATACAAACATCTTTTACCTGATCCCATTCTTTCTCGATAAATCCTGCCCACTCACCAGTTACCTCAATCAGCACCTCTGCCTCAAGTGGGTGTCCTATGAGCTTTTCACGACGTGCAGCTTCCAATGCCCTGGTTATTACAGAACGAACCTGAATCAGTTTATCCCAGCGCTCTTCCTGCACAGCATCACGTCTCTCAGGGGCAGCAGCAGGAAACTCTGTGAAAAAGATACTCTCTTTTAAGGGTGCCTTATCATCAAGTTCTTTAAAGTGCTCCCAGGCCTCGGTTGTGGTAAAAGTAAGAACCGGACTCATTAATTGCAGCAGGCCTCCAAGAATTTCATACAAGACTGTCTGAGCAGAACGGCGCAAAGGAGAGTCAGTTCCGGAACAGTAGAGCCTGTCTTTCAATATATCGAGATAGAAAGCACTCATGGTTGTGCCACAAAAGTAATTCAGGGCCTGATGAATCGGATGAAACTCATAACGATCATAAGCAACGGTTACTTTTTCCCGCAACTCTTCAAAACGTCCCAGTGCCCAGCGATCAATCTCCTCCATCTTATCAAAATCAACGGCATTAACAGATGGGTCAAAGTCTGTAACATTTCCAAGCATATATCGAATGGTGTTACGGATCTTTCTGTAACTGTCCGCAACCTGTTTTAATATTTCGTCTGAAACTTTTATATCATCTCTGTAATCTTCGCTTGATACCCAGAGACGAAGGATTTCTGCACCAAATTTTTGAATTACTTCACTCGGTGCCACCACATTACCGACTGATTTGGACATTTTCCTGCCTTGCCCATCCACAACATAGCCATGGGTCAGGACGCCCTTGAATGGCGCCCGGCCACGGGTTCCAACCGATGTAACAAGAGAACTGTTAAACCAGCCACGATGCTGATCACTGCCTTCAAGGTACAGATCAGCAGGCGAACGAAGTTCAGGGCGTGCCTCAAGAACAGCAGCATGAGAACTCCCTGAATCAAACCATACATCAAGAATATCCTCTTCTTTATCAAACTCATTGCCACCACAGGCAGAGCAGGTACATCCCGCTTCAAGGAACTCAGATAGTTCATGACGGAACCAGGCATCAGCCCCTTCCTTTCGGAACAGTTCATCAATACGTGCAACCAGCACTTCACTTTTGACAATCTCACCACAGGCCCGACAGGTTACCACTGTGATGGGAACCCCCCATGTCCTCTGGCGGGACAAACACCAGTCTGGTCGGTTTTCCACCATTGAGTAGATGCGTTGCATTCCCCAGTCCGGGGTCCATTGAACGTTTTCAATCTCAGCCAAAACTTTTTTCTTGAGGTCATTGATTCCCATCGAAAGAAACCACTGAGGTGTTGCCCGATACATAACCGGTTTTTTGCAACGCCAGCAATGCGGATAACTATGATTTATGGCATCTTCATGGAGCAGAGCACCACTGGCTGCCATATCTGCATTTATGGTCTTATTAACATCAGGAACCTGCTGGCCTGCGTACTGACCAGCTTCCTCGGTGTACCGCCCCTCATTGTCAACTGGAGAGAGGACCTCAAGATCATAACGCAGCCCTGTTAAATAATCATCTGCGCCATGCCCTGGTGCTGTATGGACACAACCGGTACCAGCTTCGAGTGTGACATAGTTGGCAAGTACCATCAATGAATCCCGTTCCATAAAAGGATGGCGGCATTTTCGTTTTTCAAGGCCTTTTGCAGAAAATGTCGCAGGCACCGAATAGTCGTCGATACCCATCTCCTCCATCACACCTTCCACCATTTCTTTGGCAAGGATCAGTGTTTCGTTTTCTGTTTTTACTGCTGCATATTCAAAATCGGGATGAAAAGCCACCGCCAGGTTTGCAGGAAGTGTCCAGGGAGTCGTTGTCCAGATAAGCACGGAGACCTTTTCTCCTGAGAGTGCCGGATCAACATCAGACCAATCCCCAAGAACCGGAAACTTCACATAAATAGAAGGTGAAGTATGATCGTAATACTCAACTTCAGCCTCAGCCAGAGCTGTGGTGCAGGTAGAACACCAGTAAACCGGCTTTTTATTACGAATCACAGAGCCTGAAAGCAGGAATTTATTAAACTCCCGGGCAATGGTGGCCTGATACTCATAGTTCATTGTGAGATACGGTTTATCCCAGTCACCAAGAACGCCTAAGCGTTTGAACTCCGCTTTCTGAGTTTTGATCCATTTTTCAGCATATTTTCGGCAGGCTCCCCTTTTGGAAATCTTGGGGATAGTGTTCTTTTTCTCACCAAGTTCCTGATCCACATTGTGCTCGATGGGTAAGCCATGACAGTCCCAACCCGGAATATAGGGTGCCTGGAATCCGGCCATACGCCGGGATTTCAAAATAATATCTTTTAAAATTTTATTAAAAGCAGTTCC
Organism: uncultured Desulfocapsa sp.; assembly: GCA_947311475.1. Taxonomy (GTDB): domain Bacteria; phylum Desulfobacterota; class Desulfobulbia; order Desulfobulbales; family Desulfocapsaceae; genus Desulfocapsa. Next base: position 60,947 of record CAMZLK010000042.1, on the reverse strand, counting down.
AAGATGAATATGTCCATTGGCATAAGGAGGGCCATCGTGAAGTACGTAAAGAGGTTTTCCTTCAGCATGCTCTTGCAGCATTCCATATAAGTCTTCTTTTTCCCAGCGTTTAAGATACTGAGGCTCTTTCTGGTTCAGATTGGCCTTCATCTTAAACTTGGTTTGCGGCAGATTCAGGGTATCCCTGTAATCCATAACTCTCTCCTTAAATACGCGCTAAGCGGGGTTCTGTTTTCAGTGTACGTTGTAAAATCTCATGCATAACAATCAAATACAAAACCTTTAAAAATACCAACTGAGTGTGAAGATGCAAGGAAAATTGGCAAAAACCGCTGAAATCAGCTTTAAAATTGACATCTGGCCATGCCTTAATTACAATAGAGAAGTTACATAATTGCTTAAATGCTTTTCAATTCATATACTTTAGAGACGATGCATGACCAAAATAATTGCCATGGCCGGAAAAGGTGGTACTGGAAAAACGACAACCTCGGCCCTGTTAACCAGATATCTGCTAAAAAAGAACCAGACTCCATTCCTGCTTGTTGATGCTGATGCGAACGCCAATCTTAATGAGCTGCTCGACCTTGATGTGCACCTCACACTCGGACAGATTAGAAAAGAATTAAAAGGTGAGCTTCCCCCCAATGTGACCCGTGACCAATTTATGGAGCTAAAGATCCATCAGGCGCTTATCGAGGAAACCGGATTTGATCTTCTTGTTATGGGCCAGCCCGACGGCCCGGGGTGCTACTGTGCCGCGAATCAGTATCTCTCCATGACCATGGATAAACTAGCCGAGAACTACAAGTATATAATAGTGGATAACGAAGCAGGTATGGAACACTTAAGCCGTATGAACATGCGCTCCATTGATTATCTCCTCGTCACATCCGATCCATCAGCAAGAGGAATACTCACTGCAAAACGTATTTCTGAGATAACTGAACCTCTTGGGCTTGAGGTCAAAAAGCAGTATTTGCTTGTTAATCGTGCCCCACAGCCTGTCCCTGCTGTCCTCCAGGAAAAAATTGATGCGGCAGTTATGGATTCCAACATGGAACTTGGAGGCATCATTCCCTCAAGTGAGGAACTGATTAATCAGGAGTTGAGTGGTGAATCCTATCTGAGAATTGAAGATTCCGCAGATATTGCAGGTACTATTGATGCAATATTTGACAAAATTCTTTCATAAATAATCTTTTCTCCATATTCAAATGTCCAGTCAAGAATCCACAGAAGAAGCCATGGCGTCCGGTAACACCATGATCGAAATGATCAAAGTGAGTCGAACCTATCATCCGAACATCACTGCGCTCTCTGAAATATCCTTATCCATTGAAACTGGTGAGATGTTTTTTCTTATCGGGCCAAGTGGAGCTGGAAAAACCACTCTCTTAAAACTCATTTCCAATATGGAAGTCCCCACAAAAGGCCTAATAGAAATAGCAGGCCACAACATTAATAAGCTTAAGGGAAACAAGCTTGCTTATCTGAGGCAAAAGATAGGTGTGGCATACCAGGATTTCAAGCTTCTAAACGACCGAACAGTGGCTGAAAACATTGCTATTTCCATGGAAGTCTCCTACAAAAATCCAAAAACCATCAAGAAGCAGGTTCGTGATTTGCTCGACCAGCTCCAACTGACCGACAAACATAACTCCCTCACCGGAGAGCTCTCTCGTGGCGAACAACAGCGTGTTGCTCTTGCCAGGTCTGTCGCAAATTCTCCCCGTCTGATCCTGGTTGACGAACCCACAGGAAACCTTGATGCATCTACCACAAAACGAGTGATGGAGTTGCTCAATCGCAGCAAGCAGGCTGGTGCCACCATTGTTATTGCCACCCATGACGCATCGATCTACAAGCAAGGCAAGCATCGTGTCATGGAACTTCGCAATGGAGTCATTCATTCCCTGACACGGGGGAATACATAATGAATTTCTGGTTTGCAGTACTCAGACAGGCAGGTCGCAACCTTAAACAGACCTGGACATCCCAGTTCATGACATTTCTCACCGTCAGCCTTTCCGTACTTATCTTTGCTTTTTTCTATCTGATCTACACCAATATGCTTGGTGCAGGAGATCGGTTAAATGACGAACTTCGTCTCATTGTCTACCTCGAAGAAGAACCCGGGCCTGCAATGCAAATGCAACTCCGTCGAAAAATAGAAAATTTTGACGATGTTGAAGAAATCATCTTTATCTCAAAGGAAGCCGCTTATAAACGTTTTGCAAAACAGCTTGGTGAAGATTCTGATGTTCTTGACGATATGCCTAAAAATTTCCTTCCTGCTTCCATTGAAGTCGTTCCCCTGAAAGGGCTACGCGGTTACAATCAGATAAAACTCTTTTCCGAATACCTTGCGAGTCTGCCCGGCACGGAAAAGGTACAATATGGTCAGGAATGGGTTGAACGGTTTTATTATTTTACTCGCCTGCTCACCATTGTTGTACTTCTCAGCGGCACACTGCTGATCCTCACTGCCACTTTTATGGTTGCCTACACTATCCGACTTACCATCATGGGGCGTCAGGATGAGCTGGAACTTCTTAAGCTCGTTGGGGCCACAAACAGCTATATCAGGACTCCATTTCTTATTGAAGGAATTCTTCAGGGGTTTATGGGATCCATTATTGGACTCTCTGCTCTTTATGGCCTGTTCCGCTGGATTATTTCCCATTTTACCGGCCCTGGAATCTTACATATTTTTCAATTTGACTTTTTCCCGCCCATTGTCATTTTCATCATAATATTATGTTCTATCAGCCTCTGCAGTATCGGTAGTTATACCTCCATAAGAAAATTTTTGAAAATTTGATGAATTTTTTACGATCCAGCATCAGCTGTTGGCAGTTTGAAAAACCCCTCTATGAATATTTGCCCCTCTTTCTTGTCTTCCTGTTGTCCATTCTTTTAATCAGCCCTTCCCATGGCCTTGCCAGAACAGATCGAAAAGCTGAAAAAAAGCGTATTGAAAGAGGCATAAAGAAATACCGAATTAATATCAGTAAACTGCAAAATGGTATTGCCAGCCAGCGGCTACTGATAGAGGCAACCAAAGAAAAACAACACAGCCTCCTTGAGGAAATTGAACATATTGACACTCGGCTTCTGGCTCAGCTAAAAAAGCTGGCGGGCCTTGAAGAACAGGTGGAAGACCAGGAAAAACGTATCACATCTAAAGAAGAAGAATTACAGGTTTTTCAAACAGCAAAACAGAGTGTTCAGGAGCATCTCCGGAAACGAATCAAAGCCTATTATAAAATGGGCGAAATAGGGATTGCAAATGTTGTTTTTTCCACAGAAGGCATGCCTCAAATGCTCAATTTCAGGGATTCTTTTACCAATCTCCTTGAGTATGACAAAGCTTTGATCAATGAGTATCGAACCTCCATTGCAAATTTGCAACAGGCCAAAACCGTATTGAGTCTGGAAAGAGGTGTGCTCAATGATTTCATTATTGCTACAAAAGAAGAACGCGACGCAACAAATGCAATCAAACTTGAAAAAGAAGCCCTGCTCAAACAGATACAGACCCAAAAGGAATTACACGAACAGGCTGTCCAGGAAATGAAAAAAGTTGCAAAAAACCTCAACAAGATGCTAAAATCACTTAAGAAAAAGGGAAAGCTATTTAGCCAGGGTTTTTTACTTGAGAAAGGATCGCACCCTGCACCAATCCAGGGGAAAGTCATTGCCCGCTTTGGTGAAGAGCATGCAAACAAACTGGGCATCAAAGGAAAAACAACTGGCATAACCATAGCCAGCCATGGTGTGAATAAAGTCTATGCAATTTTTGAAGGGGAAGTACATTATGCCTCATATTTATATGGCTATGGCAACACCATCATTATCGACCACGGTTATGATTATTTCTCCATCATCTCACGCCTTGAAAAACTCCTTGTAAAAGAAGGTGACAAGGTAGAGCAAAGCGATATCATTGCTCTCACCGGTGATACTGCAACACTTATGGATGAAGCTATTTACCTTGAGATTCGCCATGGTTCCAAACCACTAGATCCTCTTCAGTGGATTGATAAGAACGACCTTATCATTCCATAGTTACACAACATGGATATTACGAGCTTAACCATACCATTAAACAGCTAACACTATTAACGGATATCACGTGAAAAGATTAATACGCCTGTTCTCCTTTCTCCTCTTTTTCGTACACTTTGCAGGTGTGTCACAGGCTGCTATTTCTCAGGACCAAAGGGAAGCTACATATCGACAGTTGGAAATATTTGCCAATGTGCTTAGCATATTGCAGGAAAATTACATTGAGGAGATCGATGCAAAGGGAACCATAGAAGGAGCAATCAGTGGCATGCTCCTCTCTCTTGACCCGCATTCATCATATCTTACCGCAGAAGACTTTGACGAACTGCAGGAGGAAACTCGTGGTAATTTTTCAGGTGTTGGCATTGAAATTACTGTCCGGGATGGCATTTTAACCATAATTTCTCCCATAGAAGGAACTCCCGCAGACAAAGCAGGCCTGAAAGCAAAAGATCTTATCGTGAAGATCAATGGTAATCCAACCAAAAAAATGCCATCCATGGATGCAGTAAAACAGTTAAGAGGTGTCAAAGGAAGTGAAGTAACACTATCCATTTACCGTGACGGATGGCAGGATCTTAAAGAATTCACCATTGTTCGTGATATAATTTCTCTGCACAGTGTCAAGGGTCTTTTCCTGGAACCCGGTTTTGCCTATGTACGAATCACTAACTTCCAGGGAGCAACCACAAAAGATACCAAAAAGCTCCTTGCTAAACTTGAAAAAGAAAAACAGATCAAAGGATTAATACTTGATTTGCGCAATAACCCTGGTGGATTACTTGATCAGGCAATTTCGATTTCAGACATTTTTCTTAATAAAGGGCTTGTTGTTTACACTAAGGGACGCATTCAGGAACAGAACATGACGTTTCAGGCCCATTCCAATAATGGAAAAAACCTGTACCCCTTGATTATTCTTGTAAATGAAGGATCAGCCAGTGCATCAGAGATTGTTGCAGGTGCCATTCAGGATCATAAACGCGGTGTGATTGTTGGCACCAGGACCTTTGGCAAAGGCTCGGTTCAAACCATTCTACCCATGCCAGGAGGATCCGGACTCCGTCTCACAACTGCGCGATACTTCACACCAAACGGGAGATCCATCCAGGCCACAGGTATCATTCCGGATGTTGAAGTCCCACATATTCCCTATACAGAACAGGAAAAAGAAAGACGGAATTTACCAAATTTTGTCCGTGAAGTTGACCTTAAAAACCATATTTTGAACCGTGACGATGAGTCAGGAATTACCAGAGAACAAGAGGCCGCCTCCAATAAAAAGAAAACAAAAGATCAACAAAAGGTGACAAAACGTCTCAGGAAGGACAATCAATTACGCACAGCTCTTAATATTTTAAAAAGTCTCAATCTATACACCGAATACAGAACTGACCCCAAGACCCAAAACAGCATGCCGTAGATATCGTTAGCAGCTGATCGATAAAAAACAAACTGGTACCTACTCATGGGGTAAAACAGTTACTCTGCGCGAATCCCCCATTAAAATCCAAGCTCCTTTAAAAATCGCTCATCTTTTGACCAGTTTTTTCGAACTTTGACCCAGAGTTTGAGCAAAACTTTTTGCCCAAGCATCTTTTCGATATCCTTTCGAGCAGCGATACCAATACTTTTAAGCTTTTTCCCACCCTTTCCGATGACTATCCCCTTTTGGGAATTTCTTTCAAGGACTATTGTGGCATGGATGGTGGTCATCTGCTTTTTGGTGTCATCCTGAAACGATTCAAGGGTCACTGCCGAGGAATACGGGATTTCCTGTCCTGTTAGGAGAAAAACTTTTTCACGTACAATTTCAGTCACTAAAAAACGTTCACTGACGTCCGTTGGGATATCTTCCGGGAAATAACGGGGCCCAAGCGGCAGGATATCCAGCAATTCTTTCACAAGTATATCGGTTCCGACCCCAGTAAGTGCCGAAAGAGGTATCACGCCATGAAAGGGGAAGAGTTCAGAATACCTTTTAATCATTGGCAGAAGCAGTTCTTTTTCAAGCAGATCAACCTTATTTAAAACAAGGATAATCGGGGCTGATACCCCCTCCATCTGCTCCATCATCTCTTTGTTTTTCTCCTGTTCGATCTTTTCAGGCAAGGGGAGTGAAACATCAATCAAATACAAAATTGCATCCACCTCCTTAAGGCTGTCCATGGCAATACGTACCATTTCACGATTCAATGGCTGCCTGGCCTTATGAAGTCCTGGAGTATCAAGGAGCACAATTTGATAGTCATCACCATTTACAACACCCAAAATACGATTCCGTGTTGTTTGAGGTTTATGACTGACAATGGATATCTTTTGCCCGAGAAGATAGTTCATCAGGGTAGATTTTCCAGCATTTGGCGGGCCCACAATGGCAACCATCCCTGACCGTATATTTTCCTTCAAAAACGCTTCAATCAATTTTTATTCCTCTTTTGCGGTTCCAGGTATCTCTTTTAGAGTGCCCTAATTACAAAAGCACACTATAGTAAATTCTTTCGTGTTTTATAAACCTAACGCAGATAAACTGCAAGTAAGTGCCCTGGTAACATAACATAACAATATAATTACAATATAATTACAATAAACCGCCATCAGCTTCTTGTTTTTTTATTGCAGGAATCACGGAGTAAGGTACTAACGCGGATAAACCGCAAGTAAGTGCCTTGTTTCTATTCATAACGGTTTGATATTATTTAGTCTCACATATTTTTGTTTTTTTATTACAGGAATTATGGAGTAAGGCACTAATGTAAACAGATTAGCAGAAATAATGATATTTTTCATCAATAGTACAAAACAGGGATCATTGATCATTAAAGAATGACAGCTACAGGGAAACTCATAGAATATCTGGATGGAGGAAAATTTCTCTGCGCCTATGTTGTAGGCGCCCAGGCTAAGCGCCTGCACCTTATTAATCAAAACAGCCGCGAAATGAACCTTCCGCTTTCTCGAGTTGTCCACTGCTCAGAAAAAACACATTCCATTGAAGCCTCCCGGGAGGAACTTACCAGGCAACTCATGGACACTGCAACAACCCGTAAAAAACTCATGGAAAAGATACATCTCCAGGAGATCTGGGAACTCACGTCCGATGAACCAACACAAAAATTCAGTCCGGCGTTTCTTGCCGAATTAAGTTTCGGCAAAGATGCAGATGATGATATTGTAGCTGCTTTTTTACGATCTGTTTTTGAAGATCGACTCTATTTTAAATATAAAGAGAATAGGATAATCGCCCATTCTCCCGAACAGATCGAACAACTGCAAAAGCAGCGTGAGAAAGAAGCACGCATCCGGAAGCTCATTGAACAGGGTGCTGAATTCCTTAAGCAAATAGATACCTTCCCCAAAAAAAACCACCCCAAAAATGCGACCTGCGACGAATGTCTCCATGTCATCCGCGATTTTTACATATCCGGCAGCGAATCAAAACATGCAGAACTAGCCAGGAAAATATTAAAAGCCGGGGGATTCAACAGACCCCACGACCCGTTTCATCTACTTGTGAAAGCCGGGCTTTGGGATAGTAACGAAAATATCCCGCTCCTTCGTAATGATCTGCCGGTGGTCTTTCCGCTTCTTGGTATCCAGCAGGCTGAAATGCTTCTTCAGCAGGGATCGGAAAAACTATTCCAGGATCCAGCCAGGAAAGATTTTACTAACCTGCGCCCCATGACCATCGACGGCCCAACCACACTTGACTTTGACGATGCACTCTCAATTGAAGAGCAGGACGGGAATTTTCTCGTAGGTGTTCATATTTCAGATGTTGCACATTATGTACAACCTGAAGATCCGCTATTCCTTGAAGCCATGCAGCGGGGTACCTCCATCTATTTCCCTGAAGGCCAGATCCCCATGCTACCAAGGCATCTCTCCCAGGGAATATGCAGCCTGATTCAGGGTGAGATCCGCGCAACCATAAGTTTTATGATACTTCTCTCCCCCGAGGCAGAAGTTCTTCGAGTCAGAATTTCCCCTTCCATCATAAAAGTGGCCAGGAGGCTAACCTATGATGAAGCGGATACCATGATCAATACTGACAAGGAACTGATCATACTGAATGATCTTCGCCGAAAGCTCCGTAACAGACGCCTCGATGCAGGTGCCCTGCTATTGCCCTTTCCTGATGTAAACATTCACATTCACGATGGAAGCAAAGTCCAGATAAGCCTTGCTGATACAGACACTCCTTCACGCACCCTGGTGTCTGAAATGATGATCCTGGCAAACACTGAAGCTGCCAGATATGTTGCAGACAGAATGGCTCCCGGTCTTTTCAGGGCCCAGAAGCCACCCAAAAAACGTATTGTTCACGGTCTTGACAACGATCTTTTTCTCAACTCCAAACAGAGAAAGATGCTGGCTCGCGGAGAACTTCTCACCAGTGCCCAGCCCCATAGTGGCCTTGGTGTTGCCCAGTATACCACCATAACATCTCCAATCCGCAGACTCCTTGATCTTGTCATGCAGCATCAGATTCATTCGCTTGTTCGTCGAGAAGAACTCAGGTTTACTGAAGAGATGTGTAAAGACTTCACCTCTGTTATTGGCAGAACCCTGTCAAAGGCAAACAGTGTACGCCAGCAACGCCACAGATATTGGCTTCTTAAATATCTTGAAGCGCGACAGGGAGCACCCTTGAATGCACTTGTACTCGACTGTGGCCCCAAACGAACATTTCTTCTGCTCACGGATATTTTATTGAATGTTGACCTGCCCACTCCCAGCAGAAACAGGCCGGAACCTGGTTCGCGGGTAACAATAAAAGTCTCACGCGCAGATGCGCTCGATAATACACTGCGCTTAGAATGGTGATGCGTGATAAATACCCTGATATTCCCTGCTGTTTTATTTACGAACGATTGGATTGCAGCCCATAACGTTTCATCCTGTTCCAAACCGTAACTCTTGAGACCCCAAGTATCTCCGCGGCTCTTGTCTGATTGCCTTTTGTCTGTTCCAAAGCAGCAATAAGTTCCTGTTCTCTTCGCTCATTGATGCTAAGACCAGATATCTTGGGAATTACACCAATTCCTTCTTTTGCTTCTTCCAGAATGAGCTGCTGAATAACCAGTGGTAAATCCGTCGGTTCAATGGTCGTACTCTGACAGGTCACAAAGGCATATTCAAAGGTGCTGCGTATTTCCCGCACATTCCCCGGCCATGGATACCGCATGAGCAGATCCATGGCATGGCTTGATATATTCTGAATGTTTTTTCCGCTTTTTAACTGTAATTTCCTGAAAAATGATTCTGCCAGTAGAGGAATATCACTGCTTCGATCCCGTACAGGCGGAATATTAAGGGGAATCACATTAATTCGGTAAAAAAGATCTTCTCTAAATAGTCCCTTACGAACCATACCAGCTAAATCACGATTGGTTGCAGTAATTATCCTGACATCAATGGCAATGGATTGATTGTCCCCCACCCGTTCAATGGTTTTTTCTTCCAGAACACGCAGCAGTTTCACCTGTGTTGACATGGGCAGATCACCTATTTCATCAAGAAAAATACTCCCTCCATCTGCCGCCCCAAAACGCCCTTCCCTGTCTTGATGAGCCCCGGTAAAAGCACCTTTAACATGTCCGAACAGTTCACTCTCCAGCAATGATTCATTCAACGATGCACAATTAACTTTAATATAAGGGGCATCTTTTCTGTTGCTGCATTCATGCACGGCCTGAGCAATAAGTTCTTTTCCGGTTCCACTCTCTCCAAGAACAAGAAGAGGAGCATCCGAGTCTGAGGCATTAGTAATTAAATCAAAAATTCGTTGCATGGACGCCGAGATGCCAATGATGCCATGAAAAGTATCTCTATTATTAAGCTCTCTTTTAAATGCTTCAATGGTTGTCTCCCGTTCAAGCAATTCGGTTATGTCTGTCATGGTTTCCACTGCCCCAATTACCCTTCCACCGGCATCATGCAACACAGAGGCGTTTTTCAGGATGTGAACATAGCTTGAGTCCCGTCTCATGAGAACACAACGCTGTTTCTCAAGAAGCCCATTGAGAAAAAGAGTACACCAGTGTTCGGGGTCACCCGATCGCTGCAATTTACAGGAGGTGCAGTTAAGGATAGTGCAGGAATTACCAATTAGCTCATCCAATGAATATCCCGTGAGGTTTTCAAACGCCTTATTCACAGAAATGATAACTCCTTCCGAGTTTACAATCATCACCCCTTCTTGAATAGTATCAACCACTGTTTTCCAGTATGCATTTAACTCTTCATTACTCACAGGAGCCTCCTGTTTAAATTTTAACATTTCATTAAGTTCAATTTAACACCCTCGCAGGAACTGAGCAATATTATAATAAATACCATTGGAAAATGAACATCCCAATAAAATATTTATTGTGTATTTCCTGTACGTTACAGGCAAACAGCCTCTTATAAAAAAACTAAGGACTCATTGGCACATCTGTTGCTATCTAAATGGTGATTTAACAATGATACACTCGTAAAAAGGTCAAAAATGGGATGGACTTGTACAAAATTGGCTCATCGATGCATGTAAAACGAAAACTAACGTTAAAAGGATTGCTCGATCCATTTACCTTGTTGAAATTCAACCAGGCATATAGGGAAATACAAGCTGGCGATCAACTGGAGATCCTCTATGAAGGAGCAAATCTTCCCGGAGAACTGTTCAAGGTAATGCCTAAGGGTGGTTTTAAGGTAATTTCTGGACAGTCACTGGAAGATGAGACACACTTTCGAATTATCTTAGAGAAGAAATCGGTTGAAGCTGATAGCCATAACAAACACGACATAACACGTAACAAATAGGCAAATTGACAATGAGGGCGTTCGCAATAGTATTTGCAGATACCTCAAGGCCCGAAACTCTTAGATATATTATCTGTGAAAACTGCTGGTTACCCAGTATAACAGGGCCCTTATTAAAAAATTTCCAACAACAGGGAGTGATTCATGGAATCTCCGGATAAAGAGAAAAAAATCCTGATTCTGGCCACAGACAGTTGCGCCTATCCAGGTGCAGACTCTGTGGGACAGGCACATTCAAGTTACCCTGCCAATACCTATATTTTACGGGTCCGTGCACCGGTAATGTTTCCGGAACAATTTTACCTCGACTGCTTTAAAAAAGGAATCAGTGGTATCATAATAATGTCCTGCGGCGAAGAATGTCCGTATGAGGGTGCCTATAAAGCCCTGGCAACCCGCATTGACGCCGTTTATCAGTTAATGAAGAAACAGGATCTTGATATTCGCAGGCTCAGACTTACCGCCATCTGTACGGTTTGTAATCGTGCCTTCTTAAAAGAGGTTAATTTGATGAATGATCTTGTGCAGGAGATTGGCCTGCCGGAGATGGACTAACGCAGGTAAACTGTAAGTAAGTAAAAAAGAAATATAAAGAATCAAATTTTGATAAACTCGTAAAAGGGTTGAAATCCCGATGGCTAAGTAGATATCGCAGACTTCGAAAAGCTTCATATGCGAAACGCACATTTTGATTTAATTTCGGCGTACTAAGGTACGTTAAAATCAAACCCAAAATGTAGCAACGAGGCAGATGAAGAGTTTATACAACGCCATCAAATTTTGAGGCTTTCAACAGGCGTTAACCGCAGTATTGGAGAACAAAATGGCAGACAGTCAGACAATTACCTGTGACGCACTCGTGATAGGCGGTGGTATCGCCGGTTTACAAACGGCCCTTGATCTTGCGGATCAGGATTATTCAGTAGTCATCATAGAAAAAGATATATCCATTGGCGGCAAAATGATCCGACTATCCAAGGTGTTTCCCACATTGGATTGTTCCAGTTGTATCACGACCCCTAAAATGTCGTCTGCGGCACATCACAAAAACATCACAATACGAACTTATTGTGATCTCAAATCCCTGACCAGTGATAATGGCCAGGTAAGTGCCCATGTAACACAAAATCCGCGTTACGTTGATGAGGACAAGTGCATAGGCTGCCGCAAATGTGAATACGTCTGTCCTGTATATACGGATGATCTGGAACAGGGCGGCTTTTCAGCAACAAAAGCCATCCGGATTCCATTTTCCACGGCAACACCCCAAGTTGCAGCACTTGCAACTAAAGAATGTATGCTCTGCGGTAAGTGTGAAAAAGTATGCCCCACAAATGCGATAGACTATTTCCAGAAAGCAGTGGATTTTAGAGTTGAAGCAAAAACTGCAATCCTTGCAACCGGCTTTGAGCAAACTCCCATTGAAGGTAAACCTCAGTATGGCAATGGTAATGTGGACAATGTAATCACCTCGCTCCAGATGGAGCGCTTACTTGCTCCCCATGGCCCATACAATCGAGTGTTACGGCCTTCCGATGGAATGGAACCAGACTCCATCGCCTTTATTCAATGTGCCGGTTCCCGAGATAAATCCATGGGGATTCCTTACTGTTCCAGGTTTTGCTGCATGTATGCCATTAAACAGGCCATGCTCCTGTCCGGTTCCCTGCCCCTAGCCGATATTTATATCTACTACATGGATATCCGGGCGTTCGGTAAAGGCTATGAGCAGTTTTATCAGACAGCCAAAGCCATGGGCATTCAGTTTATCAAGGGCAAAGTAGCCAGAGTTGATGCAGGTGAAAATGGCGGAGCAGCTGTTCACTTTGAAGCTCAGGATGGTGGTGGAGTAACGACTGAAAACCACGATCTTGTTGTGTTATCCCTTGGAGTTTTGCCAGACTGGAACCCGAAAGGAATTTGTCCGGTATCCACTGGAAGCGATCATTTTATCCAGACCGTACAACCCTCAATTGCCCCAACAATAACCGACAAGACGGGTATTTTTGTTGCTGGTGCAGCCGCAGGCCCAAAAGATATTGTTGATTCAATATCTGAAGCGGGTGCTGCTGCCATGGAAGCTGCAAATTATATGAACGCACTTGGACGATAAGAAGAAGCCAGAAGACGGATAATAGAGAAACTTTTTTCCGGATTTTCGTAAAACGAATAAAAATATTAAGGGTATATGAGTTATGAGTGACCCGAAAGAAAAGAAAAACGAAAACAGTGTAAACAGATCTGAAAAAATTGGCGTATATGTTTGTTACTGCGGCGGAAATATTTCCGATCATGTGGACGTTGAAAAAGTACGTGACGCAGCCGAAAAGATGCCGGGTGTCGTAGTCGCCCGCACAAATTCTTTCATGTGTTCTGATCTTGGACAGGATCTGATCACCCAGGATCTGAAAGATGGCCTCATTGACCGGGTAGTAGTTGCCTCGTGCGCACCAAGCCTTCATGAAAGCACATTCCGTGGAGCAATCACCCGAGCTAACGGCAACCCTTACATATACGACCATGCAAACATCCGTGAGCATGTCAGCTGGATTATGCATGGGGAAAAAGCCACTTTTAAGGCCGAAAAACTGGTCGGTGCAGCTGTGGGGAAAGCCGGGCTTCTTGAAAAACTTGATCCCATCCAGGTGAATTCGAGAAAACATGTAACTGTCATTGGTGGTGGAATTGCCGGACTGAAAGCAGCTTTGTCTGCTGCTGATTTTGGTCTCAATGTTGTACTCATTGAGAAAACGCCATTTCTTGGCGGAAATGCTGCCATGCTTGATAAAATTGCCCCCTTTGGGGAAAAGGCCAGTGATCTGATCAGCCAACTCGCAAAATCCGTTCTCGAGCATAAGAATATTACAGTCAAAACCCATTGCAGACTTGTTGGTTTTGACGGATATATCGGAAAATTTGATTTAAGCGTTAAAACAGTTTTCACAGATCCATCGGATCACGAACAGCACCCCGGGCATTTTGTTCCCTTCGAAGGTGTTGAAACAGATACAGTAGTTGAAGAAATCATTGAAACTGGTGCAGTTATTCTCGCCACCGGATTCAAATCATATCGGCCAGATCACGGCGAGTATGGTTTTGGTAAACACAAAGAAGTTATCACCCTTCCAGATCTTATCAAACAGGTCGGCAAGGTTGAAGGATCATCCACGCTGGAACTTGACGGACGAAAAATTCGTTCCATCGCCATGATTCACTGTGTTGGCAGCAGGCAGATCCCAGGTATTCACAAAGAAGATGAAAACGGTTATCTCAACGAATACTGCTCACGCACCTGTTGTAGTTCTGTCCTCTTTATGGCGAATAAAATAAGAGAGCAGTTTCCTGATACAAATATTTATGACTTTTACCGTGATATCCGTACCTATGGGCGTGGACAGGAAGATTTGTATGATAAAGCATCTGAGAATCGTGTGGTTTTCTTCCGCTTTGATGCAACCGAATCTCCCCAGGTAATTCCATCCAGCGACAGTGATTATCCCCTTCAGGTAACTGTTAAAGATGGCCTTACCTTTAATGAAGAGATTGAGGTGCCTGTTGATCTGGTAGTGTTGGCCACTGGTATGGAAGCCGGAGATATTTCAGATATTGTCTCCATGATGAAACTACCTGTTGGAACAGACAAATTCCTGCAGGAAGTACATCCCAAACTTGCACCTGTTGAAATGGCAGTATCCGGGGTTTTTCTTGCAGGAACCTGCCAGGCCCCCATGACCATAGGTGAGGCCTGTAATGGTGCAGCAGCTGCTGCTGCAAAAGCTGCCTCTCTTCTTGGTAAAGGATTGGTAGAGCTTGATCCTTATGTGGCTGAAGTGGACACAGCTCTTTGTGATGGAACTGGCGCCTGTGTTGACGCCTGTCTTGCAGACGGAGCCCTGGCAATGGTTGACGGAAAGGCACTGGTTACACCTGCACTCTGTCTGGGGTGCGGCGCCTGCGTAGCTGTTTGTCCCAGCAGAGCCATTGATCTCAAGGGATGGAGCCTGAAACAGTACGAGGCTATGGTTGATATGATTGTTGCCGAATAGACAAACGTTTACTGAGTAAGACAACCCATAATCTTATAAATGATGGCGTCGTAAAAACTCTTCATCTGCTTCGTTGCTACATTTTTTGTTTAATTTCAACGTACCTTAGTACGCCGAAATTAAACAAAAAATGTGCGCCTCGCACATGAAGCTTTTTACTTAGCCATCGAGATTTTAACCTTTTTACGAGTTTATCATAAATGATAAATTCGTAAAAAGGTCAAAAACTGGATGGACTTGTAAAAAACTTCATATCCGAGGCACGGAAATTTACAATCTTTTCAGCGTACTAAAGTACGTCGAAAAGATTGTAAATTTGCAGTAACGAAGGAGATGAAGAGTTTTTACGAGTCCATCATAAATGATAATTTTTACTTACATAATAAAACCATGACTGACACAGACCAGGCAGCACAGGAAAAAAAAGAGGCCATGAAGCAGTTGCGTGCAGAACGTAAAGACTCCATTAAAAGGGTTGCTGCCAGAGTAAAAAATCAGAAAAAAGATTTGAAACTCCTTAAAGAGCAACTAACCGGCGATGATGGTGCCACTGCCCCTGAAATTGCCGGAATCACCAAGATCGCGATTTCCAGAGTGATCTGGTATCTGGCAACCCTGAAACAGTATGGTGAGGTTGCAGAAGCTAACAAGGATGGTGCTTATTTTCGTTATAAACTTGTTGCTAAAGATAATGCCTGAAACGTCGTGATTGGATTGAGTTATTTTTATCAGCAGCTGAATAGTTGCATAGTTGAGTTCCACAAATAAGTGAAAACCAAAATCTCTCTGGAGATCTGAAATGACAAAAATTAGCCCCCAGTTCGCCGAAGACCTCAAACAATATGGCGAGGACACAGCTCTGGAATGTTTCAACTGCGGCACCTGTGTTGCCATCTGCCCCCTTATTGATGGCAGCTTTCCCCGTAAGCTGATTCGCTATGTTCAGATTGGTGCAAAGGATCGCATCCTTCTCAATAGAAATGAACTCTGGAAATGTCTGCATTGCGGACTCTGTAGCGAATCCTGTCCCAGGGGTGCTGATCCGGGAGGAATCCTCCTCAGCCTGAAACGTTATGCAGTTGCTTCATGGAGGAAATCATAAAATGTTTGATCCAAAAGATATCATAGAAAATATTGCAGATAATGTACGTGTGACCCACAACCCCTTTGGTTTAAATAAAGAAGGTTTTAACACCTGGTGGAAGGAAGTAGATGTCCCGGCAACGGGTGATGCCTTGCTCTTTACCGGCCTGATGTATCAACTGGTTCCTTACATTAAAGCAGCCACCGGCTATCTTGAGAAATACGAAGACAAACCAATGGCAAAATATCTGAAATATGGAAAATTTATTCCAAAGACCGTAGCCAATATGGGGCTTCAAAAAATTGCCAGCCAGGATGAAAAGCTGAAAACTGCTACAACCCTTGGCAATATGGTCAAGATTTTAAAAGCATCCGATGTCTCATTCTTCTATGACCATGACCTCGATGAATATTCTGGTGTTCTGCTCTATGATCTTGGTGACCAGGAAGGTTTTGAGAACCATGCCCGTTTTGTAGCTAAAAAGCTGCAATCAGCCGGCATCAAAAAACTAATTACAGTTGATCCACACACAACTTATGCCCTTAAAGTTCTGTATCCCAAGATTACCGGCATCTCATTTGAGGTACAAACCTGGTTCGAAGTGGCAGATCTTGCTGGAAAAGCAGAGCATGGCGAGATAACTCTGCATGATCCCTGTTTCTACGGAAGATACCTTGAAGTTTCAGATGCACCACGTGCGGCACTCAACAAGGCGGGAGTGAACTGTACCGAAATCAACAACAACGGTTCTTTTACAAACTGCTGTGGTGGCCCTGCTGAATCAGTTTCACCAAAACTTGCTGATGAGGTTGGACTGCGACGAGTAGCTGAATTACAGGCAACCGGGAAACCGATTGTTGCTTTATGTCCAATATGTATGGTCAATCTGGAAAAATGCGGTGCTGATGTTGTGGATCTTTCTTCGGTGCTGGTTGACGCTATTTGACCATTGAAGATAAATGCTGTTGTTTATTAGTTCCTAACGCGGAAAAACCACAAGAAAGTGCCTCGAAGGTCTCTCTTCGTTCGCTATCTGTCGCTTATGCTAATAATTTGAGTTTGAAACACTTTTGATCTTCTCGGAGTCTGCGCTACCTACTTTTTATTACAGCTTTTCAGGAGTAAGGCACTTATGTGCGATTGATTATCCCTCGTTGCACTGTTTAGCGGTGTAACGAGGCCCTTTTCAGTATTGTATCATACAAAACGGTTCTTATTCGTAATATTCAGCCTTGCTGAATACTGTGGCCTTTGCATCTTTTTCCGAAAGAAGAGGAGGACCATCAAGGGGCCAGTCAATATCAATTGAAGAATCATTCCAGGCAAGACCGCGCTCATGTTCCGGTGCATAAAAGTTTGTTGTCCTGTACAGGAACTCGGCAAACTCGGAAAGGACAAGAAAGCCGTGTCCAAAACCTTCCGGTACCCATAAGCTTTTCTTATTCTCCGCACTTAAACGCTCCCCAACCCATTGACCAAAGGTAGGAGAGCTCTTCCGCAAATCAACTGCTACATCAAAGACTTCTCCAACAACCACTCGTACAAGTTTTCCCTGTGCCTGCTTGATCTGGTAATGAATACCACGAAGTACATTTTTTGCAGAACGTGAATGATTATCCTGAACAAAACTGGTTTGCAATCCAGTTTGCTCCTGCCATTCTTTTGCATTATAACTTTCGTAGAAAAATCCCCGATCATCCCCGAACACAGTCGGTTCAACCAGAAGTACTTCAGGAATTGCTGTTTTAGTGACTTTCATAATTGATACACTCGTGAAAAGATTAAAATCCCGATGGCTGAGTAGATAGCGCAGACTTCGAAAAGCTTCATATGCGAGGCGCACATTTTTTGTTTAATTTCGGCGTACTAAAGTACATTGAAATTAAACAAAAAATGTAGCAACGAAGCAGATGAAGAGTTTTTACGACGCCATCAAACATAAGTACCATAAATATTCACATATCTCAGGCATCCAAATGAAAGTAAAAAAAGCTGTCTTCCCAGTAGCAGGGCTTGGTACCCGTTTTCTTCCTGCAACCAAAGCTATGCCCAAAGAAATGCTTCCGGTTGTTGATAAGCCTCTAATCCAATATGCCGTTGAAGAGGCATTAGCATCAGGAATCGAACAACTAATATTTGTTACAGGCAGCGGTAAGGGCGCTCTGGAGAATCATTTTGATCGCTCTTTTCAACTGGAAGAAACGCTTAGACAGCGCCAGAAAATAGAATTATTAAAAGAGGTCGAATCACTTGTTCCTGAGTCAGGCACCATCATTTATACCCGACAGAGCGAGCCCTTAGGCCTTGGCCATGCTATATGGTGCGCAAGGGACATTGTAGGAGATGAACCCTTTGCGGTTCTTCTGGCCGATGATCTCATCAAAAGTGAGACACCTGTTCTGCATCAGATGGTAAAAGAATTCGATCGGCTGAGAGCTTCTACCGTCGCGGTAATTGAGGTTCCTAAAGAGGAAACCTCGAGATATGGTATCCTTGATGCTGACCAAACATCAGAGCAGACTTTTCGTGTAAATGGAATGGTAGAAAAGCCACCCGCGGATGAGGCACCATCTAACATGGCTGTAATTGGCAGATACATCCTAACTCCGCGGATTTTTAATATCTTGGGCGAACAGGGAAAAGGAGCTGGCGGCGAAATCCAACTCACAGATGCCATGTCACAACTTTTGACTGAACAACCAATTTTTGGTTTTCGCTTTGAAGGAACCCGTTTTGACTGTGGAGATAAAGCCGGCTTTCAAATGGCTAATTTGGCATTTGCCCTTGAGCATCCGGAAATAAAAGATACCTTGCTGCCTTATTTACAAAAGATGTTTTGCTGATTATTTTTTCCCCTTTAACTCCCAGCCCACAATACGAATGAAATCTTCCAATGTAATCAGACAACGTGCTGCTGTCAGCCGTCCACGCCGAGAAACTCTGAACGGCCATATGAGCATTAATCTCTGGTTTACCGGCCTATCCGGTTCAGGAAAATCCACCCTTGCCCATGCCGTTGAAGAGCGCCTGCACCTTATGGGATGCAGAACATACGTTTTTGATGGTGACAATGTGCGTCACGGCTTATGTGGTGACCTTGGTTTCAGCATTGACGATCGCAGTGAAAATATGCGTCGCATTGCTGAAATGATCAATCTTTTTCTGGACGCTGGGGTTATCTCACTAACAGCCTTTATCTCACCGTTAAAAACTGATCGAGAACATGTTCAGGAAATAATCGGTGCCGATAACCTTATAGAAGTCTATTGCAACTGCCCACTCGAAATCTGTGAAGCACGTGATGTGAAAGGATTGTACAAAAAGGCACGAGCTGGTGAAATTAAAAACTACACAGGAATTTCTTCTCCATACGAAATACCTGAAAGTCCAGACATTGAGCTGAACACTGGCACACGTCCCTTGCGTGAATGTGTCAATGTGATAATTGATGAGCTGCGGGAAAGAGGTGTTATTCTTCGTTAGCCACATAATATTAAGGAAAAAAAATACAACACTGCAGGGCCACATGGACGACTGAGCTTTTCCAGATAGTACCTTTCACCTAAAGTTGATGCAACAAACACTTGCTAACAATAAGCAAGCCAGTGAAGCATCTCACCGGATTACTTTATAAATAGAACTCCCCTGGGGCAATCCTTCTCGCTACGCAATAAAAAAAGGTCGCCGAAGCGACCTTTTTTAAATCGTAAAGAAAATATTATAAAAAATACTATTTAATGAACAGCATTTCCTGGTAAGTAGGAAGTGGCCAAAAATCATCAGCTACTTCAGCTTCAAGAGCATCAACATATGTGCGAACTTCATCCATTAAACTGCGGATGTCACCAGCGCAGAACTGCATATGTTCTTCAACGGATTTAAAATTGTCCTTGGCCATTGCCTTTTTCAGTTTGTCAACGGCTTTCATCATGGCCTTGATGTTGGCAGCAATGCTTTTTGCCAGAGCTTTATCAAATCCAACACCAATTTCGGCTGCTGCTGAAGCTGCCTGAGCCAGCTCTAGCAGGTAAGCCGTTGCAACAGGATAAATAGTCTTGACGGCCATGCTGACAACAAGCTTAGATTCCACAGCAATCTTAAGAAGATAGATTTCCGCATCAACCTCAAAACGGGCTTCAAGCTCAACAGGAGAAAGAACACCCGTGCTTTCGAAGAGCTGAACGACCTTCTTATCCCGAAGGGCAGGCAAAGCATCAGCTGTTGTTGGCAGATTTGCCAAGCCTCGTTTTTCAACAGCCTCTTTGTGCCATTCTGCAGAATAACCGTCACCACCGAAGACGACAGCACCGTGAGATTTCATTATTTTCTTAAGAACCTTGATAACACCAGCACGGATAGCGGCATTGCTCTTGCCTTCAATCGCTTTATCAAGCTCATCTGCCATCCAGTTCAGAGAATCGGCCAGCATGGTGTTCATCGCTGTTAGAGATCCGGCAACAGACTGATCAGAACCAACAGCACGGAACTCAAAACGGTTACCAGTAAAAGCAAAGGGGGAAGTCCGGTTCCGGTCACCCGCATCCTTAACAAATGGAATGATCTGAGACAGCCCCAGATCCATCAAGCCACTTTCATCACAACCATCCAGTTTTCCTTTAGCAATCTGATCGAAAACACCTTCAATCTGCGAACCGAGATAGACCGAAAGAATTGCAGGGGGCGCTTCGTTGGCTCCCAGACGGTGATCGTTACCGGCAGAGGCAACCACAGCACGAAGAAGAGGTCCATAGAGATGTACACCACGAATAACCGCACCGCAGAAAAGTAGAAAATTGAGATTCTGGTTTGGCTTATCACCCGGATCAAGCAAATTACCCTGGGTGGAGTTACCAACAGACCAGTTAACATGCTTACCAGATCCATTAATACCGGCAAATGGTTTTTCGTGAAGCAGACAGGCAAAACCGTGCCGCTTGGCAGTGCTCTTCAGGACAGTCATTAACATCTGCTGATGATCAGCGGCCACATTAGCCGCTTCAAAATAGGGCGCAATTTCAAACTGGCCTGGAGCAACTTCATTATGACGGGTTTTTGCCGGAATACCCAGACGATAGAGTTTTTCTTCAACTTCCTGCATAAAAAGCAGAACACGATCAGCAATGGTACCAAAATAATGGTCGTCAAATTCCTGCCCTTTGGCGGGAGCTGCACCAAACAATGTACGGCCGGTGAGCAAAAGATCCGGGCGCAGACTGGCAAAATTTTCATCAACCAAAAAGTATTCCTGCTCAGCACCACAGCTTGAATTAAGAGGCGCTACATTTCTTTCACCGACTTTTTTCAAAACCTTGGTGGCTGCTGCATTCATTGCTGCATTGGAGCGAAGCAGGGGAACCTTCTTATCCATGGACTCGCCGGTCCATGAGATAAAAATACTTGGAATACAAAGGGTGGCGCCGTTTCTGGTCTTGAGGATATAGGCCGGGCTGGTCGGATCCCAGGCAGTATAGCCACGGGCCGCATTGGTTTGGCGAATACCGCCATTGGGAAAAGATGATCCATCCGGCTCACCTTTGATAAGCAGACCGCCATTAAACTCGGTAATGGCCTTGCCATTGGATTCAGACAGAATAAAACCATCATGTTTTTCAGCTGTGAAGCCAGTGAGAGGATAAAAAATGTGTGAAAAGTAATCCGCCCCTTGTGAAATAGCCCAATCTTTCATGGCAGCGGCAACACTGTCTGCCACTTGAGGATCTAGCGGAGCACCGGTTTCCATGGTGTTTTTCATCGCCTTGTAGGCCTTTTTGGATAAAGCCTCTTCCATTTTGGTCAAGGTAAAAACATCGCTTGCCCAAATTTTATCAAGCGTCTTGCGCTTGCTTACCGGGGTTGCATTACGATTAGTAATTTCAAATATCGCTTGTTCACGGGCATTACTTCCACTCATTGTAAACTCCTTTTAATTTCTGGGTTCCTATGGGATCAAAAAAAGTACTTCGCTAAAAAAACCAGAGCAAAGTTATTTCTCAATCAACTCAAACAACTTTTAACATATATAAATACCAACCATCATGAAAAGAAATGATCACCAGCCTAATCACACCTTGTAACAATCATATTCGTGTCAACGTACAAGGATTCGGATTGAATTCGACAGTTTTATTATTTATCCCAAATCGCATCGGTATACATTGAAACACAACGATTTTCTAACAGAGGAGCTGCTTTTAATGAAAATCACAAACGTGATTCCATGTGCACATCATCGTTTCAAGCAAAAGAAAAAACCACTTCTCATTACCATGTTAAGAGAAAATCTCAATGAAAAACATTTTATCTACATAATTGTAACATTCCAGCCAGGGGCTTGTTCGAGAATAGGCATTTTGCCCAAACTCTAGGTTCTATTCTCGATTCCATACAAAAGGCCATCATGCAATTCTTTAATAAATGATGGATCCAAGACCTTTTTCCCGTGGCTATCGAGTACGTAAAAAACATCAATCAACTGTTCTACTTCCGTTGCGATATACGCACGATAAATATTAATCCCAAAATCTGCCAGGGTTTGCGTTATGCGATATAACTGTCCGGGACTATCTGTTGAGTAAACCTCAACAACGGTGTACTTCTCTGAGTCGTCATTATCGATAACAACCCGTGTCTCACTGTTTCCGGCAGGAAACTTTCGACGTCCAATTCCTGATGACCATTTTTTATGTAATCTGTGCCCGAGACCAAGGCGATGGTTCAGGGCCAAATTCAAATCGTCGTTTACTGCCTGCCAATCTTTTTCTTCATAAAGCACTCCCCCCTCGGGACGCACATCGAGCACATCAACAGCACTTCCATCTTTCCAGGTAAAGATCTGGGCATTGAGTACTGAAAGGTTATGCAAACTCAACACACCACAAATCTTGGCAAGCAGTCCACTTTTATCCTGAGACATTACAAGAAGTGACCATTGCGATTGTAATTTCTGCGGGAAGATTAAAGCCTTTTGCTGTAAAACCTTAAAATGCTCCTGATGCATTCTAAGATGCCCAGCAACTGCCTCCGGAGTAAAGCTTAATAAATAATCGGCGGGTAACGCCTCTGTTGAAAAATGATCGCCCTTCTCTTGGGCCAGTAAAAGATCCACTTGATCACGGAGCCATTCCACTCCCTGATCCATCTGATGCACCGCATCTCCAGGAGTTGCAAGCTGGAGATAGGGATGAACCTTCATATACATTTCATAAAGAAGCATTCCCTTCCAGTCACTCCACGCAGATGGTCCTGTGGCATGAGAATCTGCAACTGAAATCAGATACAGCATTGCCAGACGTTCAGTATCTTCTATTTTTTCGGCACAGCGCTTAATGAAGAGTTCATCATTTAGATCTCTGCGCAACGCACTTTCCGGCATAAAGAGATGATAGCGAACAACAAATGCAAGACAGGAACATTCCGACTCATTGAGCCCTAAACGCCGCCCAATGGGACCTATCATCTCTGCCCCCATTTGGGAATGGTCTTTTCCTGTTCCTTTCCCGATATCATGGAACAAAGTTGCAAGGTATAAAACATGCGGTGATGCGATGCTTTGGAACACAGCCTCTTCACTCTCTGCGGCCTCTCTCAACTCAACAACACTCTGTAATAAATGACGATCCACTGTGTAAATATGATAGACATCATGCTGAACCAGAGACTCAATACGGGAAAATTCGGGAATGTACGCTGAGAGTAAGCCTGTCTCAAGCATCACCTCGAGAACCGTTAGGATATTTTTCCCGGATTCAAGTATTTCAAAAAAAGGCCGGGACATTCTTACCGAACAACGGTGCTTATCAGTGATCAGATCAAGCTTACTGGTCACTAATTTTCGTGTTCTGTGATGAATAGGTAAGCCGGTTTTTGCAGAAGCCAGAAAACAGCGCATCAGGAGGTAGGGCCTGGCAGCAATTTCTGTTTTCGAAGCTGTTAGGTGGATACGATTATTGCGAATCTCAACCCCGTTCTCAACAATCCTATCGGTATCTCCAACTTTACCTGCAAAACCAAGTACATCATCCACATGATCAAAAAAGAGATCGGTGGTTACTGCAATTACCTGAAGATGTCCATACAGATCCCGCATAAAATTTTCAACACCAAGAACCCCACCTCTATTTTTATAATCAAACGCTTCAGCAACTTGTTCCTGTTGCTCAAAATAGAGCTGATCATTTTTTCTGCGGCTGATATAGTGAAGACGATTTCTCACCCTGCTGAGCATATTCCAGGATTCAATAAAAGCTGTTTTTTCATCTTCCTGAAGAATTCCGGCATTGGCGATCGCCTCAAGATCCGGCAAACCAAAGACAACAATGGCCGTCCAGAGCATGGCCTGGATATCACGCATTCCACCTTTGCTTTCTTTTATATTTGGTTCAAGCAGATAGCTATGACTTCCATATTTCTTTCTACGCTCCGCGCGAAACGATTTCATGGCATGAACAAATTCATCACGCGAACCTTCTATGAAATCTTTCTTATAACGTTTAAGCAGTTCCTCAAAAAGAGTCTCAGAACCTGTAAGTAAGCGAGCGTCAAGCATGGCAACCTGAAAAAAGAAATCCTCTTTTGCAAAATTTAAAGATTCCTCAACAGTACGAACGCCATGCCCGACATCAAGCCCTGTATCCCAAAGCGGATATAGCACCGCATTAGCGACCTTTTCCATTTCCTCTTTCGCATCTTCACGAAAAAGAATCAGAAGATCAATATCAGAGTAGGGAAACAGCTCACTCCGGCCATATCCTCCAAGGGCAACGAGTGCCACTGAATCTGTGGTGGCTGCATCTGCCACAGTATCGAATTGCTGGACAATGAATTCATCAGCTAAACGGCTCTGTTCTGATAAAAGGGCCTGACCACTCAGACCCTTTGTCCACAGTTCCTCTAGAGTTTCTCTTTGGGCACGAAGTTTTGACATATATATAAAACCTGGCTGCTACTTCCGCTTACACTGCATCGTGATCTTCTTCACCGGTACGAACACGGATAATACGCTCAATGGGAATAACAAAGATTTTACCATCGCCGATTTTGCCGGTGTTCGCGGCAGACCTGATAGCATCCACAACCTGATCAACCATATCTGCCGTGACCACGATCTCAATATTAATTTTTGGTATAAAATCTACAACATACTCAGCACCACGATAAATCTCGGTATGTCCCTTCTGGCGCCCATAACCTTTTACTTCGGATATGGTCATACCTTTGATGCCGATTTCAGTTAAGGCCTCTTTCACATCATCGAGCTTAAACGGTTTGATAATTGCCTGAATTTTCTTCATAATTTTCCTCTAATTTCATAGTATATCCCGAATGGGAATGCTTACATACTGTATCCTACTTCTCCATGTGATGTAACGTCCAAACCTTGTGTCTCGTCTTCAATTTCTACACGAAGACCAACAGTCAACTCTATCACTTTTAAGATAATAAAGGTCAATACCACAGAATAGGCAATTGCAGCTCCTGCACCAATGGCTTGCACGGCGAATTGCCCGGCATTTCCAAAGAAAAGGCCATTTGCTCCATCGGGATTTGCGGCAGTGGAAGCAAAAAGACCTGTGGCAAGTGCCCCCCACAATCCGCCAACACCATGAATACCAACAACATCAAGAGAATCATCATAGCCGAACTTTCCTTTAGCGACAACTGCTGCATAGCAAAGAACACCTGCCACTCCGCCAATAATCATTGCTGAAATCGGGCTCACAAAACCGGCACCCGGTGTAATTGCAACCAAGCCTGCAAGGGCTCCCGATGCTGCACCAAGAATTGTTGGTTTCCCTTGGATTTTCCACTCAGCAAGTACCCATGCCAGAAGTCCTGCTCCGGTTGCCACCTGTGTGGTCATAAGAGCAAGTACAGCAGTAGGGCCTGCAGACAATGCAGATCCGGCGTTGAATCCAAACCAGCCAAACCAGAGCAAACCTGCACCAAGCACAGTTAACGGAAGACTGTGAGGATGCATTGCATCACGTCCATACCCTTTTCGTTTACCAAGCATAAGGCAGGCAACAAGTGCCGCAGCCCCAGAGTTAATATGGATTACAGTCCCACCGGCAAAATCAAGAGCACCCATCTGGCCAAGCCATCCGCCCTGTCCCCAAACCCAGTGACAAACAGGAAAATAAACAAAGGTTGCCCAGAAGACGATAAAAAGCAGGTATGCAGAAAACTTCATTCGTTCTGCGATTGCGCCAGTGATTAAGGCAGGTGTTATGATGGCAAACATCAACTGAAATGCACAGAAAAGCAGATCCGGGATAGTATCGGAATAAGGCCCCGGTGTTAGCCCCACATTTTTCAGCCCTGCAAAATCCAGATTTCCTACAAAATGACCGACATCAGGTCCAAAAGCCATGGAGTATCCGTACAATACCCAAACAATTGTGATTACGCCCAAACAGACGAAACTCTGCATGGTGGTTGAAAGTACATTTTTACTGCGTACCAAACCACTGTAAAAAAGAGCCAATCCTGGCGTCATTAGCATTACCATCGCTGTCGCAATGAGCATAAATGCGGTATCTCCACTATTCATTCCCTACTCCTTAAAAATCGTATTCAAATAATTAATGCCTTACTCCTGAAAAGCTATAATAAAAAGCAAGAAAATCAAAAGTGTTTCAAACTCAAATTATTAGCATAAGCAACAAGGCACTTACTTGCGGTTTATCCGCGTTAGCTATTGTATGCAGTCTCTGAATGTTCAGTATAATCCAGGCCTGCAACCTCAGCCTCCTCAGTAACCCTCAGCCCCATTGTGCCATGGACAATTTTCAATAAAATCCAGCTCACAACAAGGGTGTAACTTCCAACTACCAATACTCCAAAGGCCTGTTTCCCCAGTTGTGCCACATTACCTGCAAGCAAGCCGTCCACACCTCCAGGGTTTACTGCTGTTGATGCAAAAATCCCAAGACAGAGGGTTCCAACAGCCCCACCCACTCCATGAATCCCGACAACATCGAGGGAATCATCAAGCTTTAATTTTACTTTTAAATTTACTGCCGCAAAGCAAATCATACCTGCAATACAACCAATGGCGATTGCAGAGTTTGGACCGACAAATCCGGCAGCAGGGGTTATCGTTGCCAGCCCTGCAATGGCACCTGACATCGCACCAAGTGTGGTTGCATTTCCAAGGATAATCCATTCCATAAGCACCCACATGAGAACACCTGCCATCCCCGCAAGATGTGTTGCCACAAAAGCAGTGGCTGCGACTTCATCTGCTGCCAGTGCCGATCCACCATTGAAGCCAAACCAGCCAAACCAGAGAAGACCTGTTCCGATAAAGGCCATGGGCAAACTATGGGGTATAAAACTTCGTTTTCCATAACCACTCCGTGGCCCGATGACAAGTATTGCAGCAAGTGCTGCCGCGCCACAGGTTACATGAACAACCAAACCACCTGCAAAATCCATCACACCCATGTTTCCAAGCCATCCACCTTTTCCCCATACCCAGTGACAGACTGGATTGTAGACAAGAACGGCCCACAGCAGAGCAAAAATAAGAAACGGTACAAAACGAACCCTTTCT
Organism: uncultured Desulfocapsa sp.; assembly: GCA_947311475.1. GTDB lineage: Bacteria > Desulfobacterota > Desulfobulbia > Desulfobulbales > Desulfocapsaceae > Desulfocapsa. The sequence goes on along the minus strand of CAMZLK010000042.1, from coordinate 33,385 downwards.
GCAAAGGCACCAGTAATGAGGGCCGGGGTTATAATCGCAAACATACATTGGTAAATCATAAAGACTATTTGCGGAATTGTAGTTGCGTAATCAGCACTTGGTGCAGTTGTCACACCATTTAAAGCAAACCAGGACAAACCTCCAATCACCCCGCCAATATCCGGGCCAAAGGACATTGAATAGCCCAGGTAAACCCACTCAATGGAAATAAGACCTATCATAAAAAAACTCTGCATCATGGTTCCGAGTACATTTTTACTTCGAACCATTCCAGCATAAAAAAGGGCGAGTCCCGGTGTCATCAACAACACCAACCCCGCCGCCGCCAGAATAAAGGCGGTATCCGCAGCACTAATCATTTTCTCCTCCATAGGAATTTAATCAGGATCTCCCTTCCCGAATTAGGAGCCGTCCGGAAATAAGTTGGACAATTTCCGGACGGCTCCTTACTTAGAGTCGCAACAACAAATCTCCCAAATCATTGCTGCGATCTTTTTGATTTTCCAATATGATCCACAAATATATACAACTGCCGTGCCAGAAAGAGATTCCACCACTAAGACACCAAAAAAGTACTTCTATGCTGATCACGCCCCTCAAACCGCCACACAAAAGATTACATTTGTGTTACATTTGCACCATTTTCTTCCAATTTTGTAATTTCCAGGACATCCAATTCTTGTCGAATCGGAAAAAATCGTTTACTTTCCATTATTCGATTTTTATCTGGATTCTTTTACAAAAAATAAACCGTGGCGTCCCCTAATGAAGATAAACAAACAGCACTACCGAACCATCTGGCCTGATCCCGAAAATAACGAAACAGTCATGATCATTGACCAGAGGAAACTGCCCCACAAATTTGTCATCGAAACACTTTCCACTCTCGATGATGCTGTTGCTGCCATCAAAGATATGCACGTACGAGGAGCTGGGTTAATTGGAGCCACAGCCGGTTTTGGAATGCATCTGGCAGCTGTGAATGCCAAAGAAGGGCACCTGGCTGAAACCTTAAAGCAGGCAGCACAACTGTTGGACAGAAGTCGGCCCACAGCAAGGAACCTTAAATGGGCGGTTGATCGGGTGTTGCAAGCTGTAAATAAAGGAAAAACCGAGGAAGATAAAAAAATACTCACCTTTGATACCGCCTGTGAAATAACTGACGAAGATGCAGAATTCTGCAGGACACTAGGCGTGCATGGCTTGGATATCATAACAGATCTCAGCAAAGCCAAACAGGGTAAAACCATCAATATACTTACTCACTGCAATGCCGGTTGGCTTGCCTTTGTGGATTATGGGAGTGCAACAGCACCCATCTATGCGGCAAGGGATGCAGGGATCGATATTCATGTGTGGGTGGATGAAACACGCCCCTGGAATCAGGGGGCAAAGCTCACAGCCTGGGAACTGCAACAGGAAAACATCCCCTGCACACTTATCACAGACAATGCTGGTGGCCACCTGATGCAGCAGGGTATGGTGGATATGGTTATTGTAGGGACAGACCGCACAACTCACACAGGTGACGTAGCCAACAAAATAGGTACCTACCTGAAAGCTCTCGCTGCGCATGACAACGATATCCCTTTCTATGTGGCCCTGCCCTCTTCTACCTTTGATTGGGAAATTGATAACGGGAATGACATTCCCATTGAAGAACGGTCAGGTGATGAAATAACTGCCATCAGTGGCATAAACAAAAATGGTAATATCGAAACCATTCAGCTCACAGCACCGGGAACCCGCGCCCTGAATTACAGCTTTGATATCACTCCAGCACGATTAGTAACTGGCCTGATTACTGAGCGGGGCGTTATAACGGCAGAAAAAGAAGCCATCCACAATCTTTTCCCTGAGCATCCATAGAGGCCCGTCAACCTTTTGGCAAAAACTGACCGAAAACCTTCAGTTCCTGCCTATTCCTGCCTACCGTAATCGTCCTCAAAACGTACAATATCATCCTCACCCAAATAACTGCCATTTTGAACCTCAATAAGTTCAAGATCTATAACACCAGGGTTTTCCAGACGATGCATCACACCGGAAGGGATATATGTTGACTGGTTTTCATACAAAAGAAAAACTTCTTCCCCATTTGTAATACGTGCAGTTCCGGAAACAACAACCCAATGTTCATGGCGATGGTGATGCATCTGGAGCGAAAGCTTTGACCCAGGGCTTACGGTAATTCGCTTTATCTGATACCTTTCATGCTGTTCAAGTACAGTATAGCTTCCCCAGGGTCTGTGTACGGTACGATGCAGCCTAAACTCATCTCTGCTGTTTATCTTTAATTTACTGACAATCTTCTTCACATCCTGTGCTCGTGATAAAGGTGCCACCAAAACGGCATCGGACGTCTCCACCACCAGAGTGTCTTCAAGCCCAACAGTAGTAACAAGAGTGTTCTCGGAACGTACCAGGCAATTTCTGGTATCTTCCATGATTACGTCGCCCAGGGTCACATTCCCGTCACCATCTTTGTGGGACACCTCCCAAAGTGCATGCCAGGAACCGATATCACTCCAGTCAAGATCAGCAGCCACAACTGCAGCACGGTCTGTTTTTTCCATGAGCGCATAATCAAGAGAATCACTGGGGGATCTGGTCATTGCAGCTTCATCCAACCTGAAAAAATTCCCATCTTTACTTCCAAGTAAAACAGCTTCCCGCATACAGGAGAGTATTTCTGGCGCAAATCGTTCCATTTCTTCACGAAAAGTTTTGATGGAAAAGGCAAACATGCCGCTATTCCAATAATAATTGCCCTTATCGAGATAGGATTGAGCAGTTTCAAGGTCTGGTTTTTCACAAAATGACTGAACAGAACTCCCCTCACCCTGTTCAATATAGCCATAACCGGTTTCAGGATGCTGCGGTTCTATTCCAAATGTAACAATTTTCCCTTCGTCTGCCAGTTCAACGGCCTTTGCCACAGCATCCTGAAAAGCTGCTTTTCTAAGAATCAGATGATCTGCCGGAAGAATTAGTAAAATCGTATCTTCATCTGTTTCAGATGCGCAATATTCCACAGCACCAGAGACCGCAGGAGCAGTATTTCGTCCAATCGGTTCAAGGAGAATTTTACAATCCTCTCCTAATTCGAGATTTTCAATCTGTCGACGCGTTATAAAACGATGTTCTTCACCAACCACAAGTAATGGCGGCAAAACCTCGTCGAGCTGTGAGACACGAAGCACAGTGGTTTGAAGCAGCGAGGTATCATCTATAAGCTGTAACAATTGCTTTGGATACAGCTCGCGAGACAGGGGCCACAAACGGGATCCGGTACCTCCGGCAAGAATAACGGGTTGAATTTTTGGCATTTTATCAGGTATCCTTTTTAAGATTTAATAATCTTCAATAATTCTTCAGTTTTTTCATCAAGCAACTCTATATTTCCACGACTTTCAACATTCAATCGTAACAATGGTTCAGTATTTGATTTTCGTATATTGAAACGATATTCAGGAAAAGACACAGAAAGGCCATCAGTATAATCCTTTTCTCCTGTGGAAAACTGCTTCTCAATACGTGCTATCACGGCATCAGGATCGGCCACAATATTATTGATTTCACCGGAAACAGGATATGCAGCCTTGCAATCCCTCACAAGAGAAGAAAGCGTTACCTCTTTTCGACTAAGCAAAGAAGCCACAAGCAGCCAGGGAATCATACCAGAGTCACAATAGCCGAAACTTTTAAAATAGTGGTGTGCTGACATCTCACCACCATAAATGGCATCTTCCCGGCGCATACGTTCTTTAATAAACGCGTGTCCTGTCTGGGCCATGACAGGCACTCCGCCTGCGGCCTCTACCAACTCTCTGGTGTTCCAAATAAGACGCGGATCATGGAGTATTTTTCCGCCGGGTTTTTGATTTAACAATTCCAGTGCCAGCAACCCAACCACATAGTAGCCTTCAATAAAGTCCCCTTTTTCGTCCCAGAAAAAGCAGCGATCAAAGTCACCGTCCCAGGCAACCCCAAAGTCGGCACCATGTTCGCGCACTAGCCTTGCTGTCTCTTCACGTTTTTCAGGGAGCAGAGGATTAGGAACACCATTTGGAAAGGTGCCGTCCGGTTCATGAAAAGCCTTTATGAAGGAAAAGGGCAACTCTTTTTCAAGCAGATCAATCACTGGTGCGGCAGAGCCATTGCCATTATTAAGCACCAGCCTGAGTGGCATGAGTTCATCCGGTTTCACATAGCCAAGAAGATGTTGAATATAGGCCTTTTTATCTTTTGCAAAGCTTTCTCTGCCTTTTTTCACAGATGGTTCTGGAAGAGTGTCCGTTACAATCAACTCTGCCATTCTTTTTAAGCCGGATTCTCCGGTTACTGGACGTGCCCCAACTGTCACAAATTTCATTCCGTTATAATCAGCAGGATTATGACTGGCAGTAACCACTATGCCTCCGTCCACCCCCTCACCTTCAAGACTGAAAGCTGCATGATAAATCTCTTCCGTACCACAAAGCCCAAGATGGTGGACATCAACACCAGATTCCAACAGTCCTTCAACCAGAGCTTTTGTCAAATCGGGACTGCTCAGTCGTATATCATGGCCGACCACGAGCTTTCGGGGGTTAAAAATAACGGCGAAAGCTCGCCCTATTTTTTGTGCAAGCTCAGGATTTAATTCATCTGGAACTCTGCCTCTTATGTCGTAAGCCTTAAAGCAAGCTGGAATGATCACGCTCATTAATTAATCCAATTTTAGAGTATTATTTTCAAACAGGTTTACTATACTGCAAATCTAACGCAGGTAAACTGCAAGTAAGTGCCTTGTTGCTATTCATAGCCTTTGAAATTATTTTACTCTCACATATTCTTGTTTTTTATTGTAGGAATCATGGAGTAAGGCACTAATGAACTGACGTATTTATACAAGAAGCTTATCTGAGAATAGGCATTTTGGTCAAAATCGAAGAATTTTAAAAAATTAGCACGGCTATGCGTTTGATATTAGCAGCATTATTTTTTAACAATTCTGAAGAGTTTGGGTAAAAGGGGATTCTCGGACAATCTCCTAATAATATATCAAAAACAATATCATCCTTCAACCTCAAGAGTATTATGAAAGGTATAATCCTTGCCGGCGGTTCCGGCACCAGACTCTATCCTCTGACCAGAGTTCTCTCTAAACAGCTTATCCCCGTTTACGATAAACCTATGATTTATTACCCTCTGTCTGTCCTCATGTTGGCAGGTATAAAGGATATCTTAATCATCTCCACCCCACATGACTTGCCACAATTCAAACAACTTTTTGGTGACGGAGCCCACCTTGGACTCTCTATCAGCTACGAAGAACAACCAAAACCTGAAGGCCTGGCTCAGGCTTTTATCATCGGCAAGTCCTTCATAGGAAAAGATAATGTGGCTCTCATACTGGGAGACAACATCTTTTTCGGCTCCGGATTCTCCCACATTCTTGAGGAATGCGCAGCACTGTCAGAAGGTGGGCTGATTTTTGGATATCCGGTGAAGGATCCTGAGCGCTATGGAGTTGTCGAATTTGACAATAACAATACAGTCGTGGGTATTGACGAAAAACCTGACAAACCTAAATCCAAATTCGCTGTTCCCGGTCTCTATTTTTACGACAATGATGTCATCGACATCGCAGAAAATATCAAACCATCCCCACGGGGAGAACTTGAAATTACGGATGTAAATATGGAGTACCTGCAACGCGGTAAGCTTCGCGTTCAACCACTCAGTCGTGGATTCTGCTGGCTGGATACCGGCACCCACGAATCGCTGCAACAGGCATCGAGTTACGTGCAGGCTGTACAGGACCGACAGGGCCTGAAAGTTGCCTGTGTGGAGGAGATCGCCTACAGCCTGGGTTATATAGACTCGAAACAGATGAAAACACTGGCTCAGGATATGTTAAAAAACCAATATGGACAATATCTTCTGGATATTGTATCTGAAACTGAATCAGGGTCTGCATTTCCATGAAAATTTTTATAACAGGAGGCCATGGACAGCTGGGGCGTGATGTCAACACACTCCTTAGTAAAGAGCATAACGTTGTATCGCTTGGCTCAAAAGAACTTGATATCAGCAGTAGAGCCGCAGTCGAATCTGTTATTCGTAAAGAACGGCCAGATGTGCTCATAAATTGCGCTGCCTACACTGCAGTTGATAACTGTGAAACAGAAAAAGACCAGGCATTTGCAGTGAACGCAAAAGGCCCCGAGAACCTGGCCATTGCAATGGAAGTAATCGCTGGAAGGTTGATCCACATCTCAACTGATTATGTGTTTGATGGTAACAAAGCAGCGAATGAAAACTATATTGAAAGCGACCCCACCGCGCCACTTTCCGTGTATGGCCAAAGTAAGCTTGCAGGAGAGGAGGCCATAAGCGTTCATTCCAGCAACCATTTAATTCTCCGCACAGCGTGGCTCTACGGAATAAAAGGAAATAACTTCCTGAAAACAATGCTAAAACTCGCGTTAACAGACTCTACCCGTGAATTAAAAGTGGTGAACGATCAATTCGGGTCACTCACATGGACAGCCACGCTTGCCCGTCAGACCGAAGCTGTTTTGTCAAACACAATGCAAGGCATAGCACACGCTACTGCAGAAGATGCTTCCACCTGGTATGAAGGCGCATGTTACTTTCTCGATGCCATGGCAATTCCTTACAACATCTCCCCATGTACCACAAAAGAATATCCAACTCCGGCACACCGTCCAGCAAACTCCATACTTGAAAACAACAGATTAAAACAGGCAGGGCTTTCTGTATTCAAGACCTGGCAGGAAGACATTGATCATTTTGTGAAACTCTATAAAAAAGAACTCATCAAAGAAGCCACTCCTCACTAATCCACAAAGCCAAACTCATCAATGAGAAGTGTGATTAATTCTTTGGTCTTTTTATCCATCTCTTGAACCTGAAAGCCGGTTACATAAAAATCAGGATTATCATCCTTCTTGCACCACCTGCTCACTGCCTTAAAAAGTATTTCATTACTGTTTTCTGATATTTCTGCAGGCAGCCGCATCCGCATGCGATACTCTTCGTTAACTGCTATTGGTTCATCGCTGAGTAACATGAGTCCACTGGGAGAAATATCCATGAGATGACCAAGTACCCTGCTACTCAGGCCATCAAATATTCGAAGATAAAAAACCAGATGCCGGCGAGCACCAATTCTTTTCTCCACACTCTTTTTATTTTCAATCATTTTCGTATTTCTCCCGCAGGTCAACTTGTATCAATTCCACATCTCCGAATGCCCCAATAAGCTCACCGCAAACCACCACCACACCAATAATCCCAGGAATTTCTTTTGCTTGTGCAAGACCATTTTGCATGCCTTCCCTTGTATTCCCACTTCGCCCCACTTCATTCCCTAGGCGGGTCGCAGCAGCATCGGCAAGAGCTGTAGACTTGCTGAGCACTGTAACGGAATCGGCAAGCCCCAAACTGAGGGAATGTCCCACAGTGCCTGATGAAGTGCAAATGCCAATGGGCATCTGTGCAGACCTGATATTCATCCCAACCTTATAGCTAAGGGGGGATTCACCAGCAAAAATTGCAATCGAACAGTCAGAATTTCTTTGCAGAAAGATATCTCCTCCATTTTCAATCATCACCTCACGGAATCCGGCCGCTACCAGTCCTTTGCCAACATATTCTGCAATGGTTCCTGCAACCGCAGCCATTGGCCCAACACCTGCCGCAATTCCGGCATTAAGCATATCCCGTATCAACGGCGGTACAATTTTATCATGTTTCAAAGGTTCCAGACTTGCAGAAAACTGGGGATTCTTTAGAATGTATTGTTCAAGTTGTGCTCTGTATTGAAGGATAAGATCAGTTGCTTTTTCAGTAACATCATCCTCTGCAAGAATATGCAGATCTGTTTCTTCTATCCTGACTGTGGTGGAAACAAGACCTGTATAAGTAACCAGTTTACGGTATACCCTGTCAGAATAAGATTCTGGCCTTGATTTTCGTTTATTCGCTTTCATAGGATTTCATTCTTTATGCCACCTTTAGCTCAACTTGTCATTCTTTTTACACGTTTCCCGCAAGTGGGTAAATGTAAAAGCAGACTGATCCCGCCCCTTGGAGCAGAGGGGGCATTGAAGGTGCATAAACAACTGGTATCTATTGTGCTGAAAGAAGTGAAAAAGTTTCTTTTTTTAAGCAACAGTGCAAGCTGTCAAATTTTCCATGATGGCGGAACAGAGAGGCAGATGAAACAGTGGCTTGGTGAGAATTATATATTCAAAAAGCAACAGGGAGAGGATTTGGGAGAACGCATGGCCACAGCTCTTCTTCACGGCCTGCTGAACAAACAAAACAGCGTCTTGATCGGCTCAGACTGCCCTGATATAAGCACTCACACCCTGGAAGACAGCCTGATGTCCTTAGATGAGAATGATGTTGTATTAGGTCCTGCCCATGATGGTGGATACTACCTGATTGGTGTGGCAGGAAATATGGCAGACAACACATGCAGACAACTTTTCGAAGAAATCCCGTGGGGCACAGAGCGCGTTTTTGCAAAAACCCTGCAACATGCGGATAAGTTGGGACTTAAAACTCACATACTCAATAAACTCCATGACATTGACACCGCAGATGACCTCAAGTATTTCCATCATCGTTCCGACGCTGAATGAAGCCACAAACCTGCCCGGACTTTTGCCGGCGGCAAAAAAAGTAAAGGAACTTCTCGTGGTTGATGGTGGCAGCAATGACAATACTCCGCTCGTTGCAAAAGAGTTGGGGTATGGGATAATAGAGGAAACAGGGGCAGGGGGCCGGGGAACACAACTTAACACCGGTGCGGCCAATGCTTCAGGCTCTATTCTACTTTTCCTTCATGCAGATACACATCTTCCCCTTGACTTTCCCCATGCAGTAAGTACGTGTCTTGCCAATTCTGAAAATATCCTTGGCAGTTTTCGTTTACAAGTTAACAACAGTGACATATTGCTTAGCCTTGTTCTTCTATTCACAAATATTCGATCAAAATTCCTACAACTCCCCTACGGAGATCAATCTTTATTTATAAGAAAAAAAGATTTTTTAAAACTTGGCGAGTTCCCGGAAGTTCCAATAATGGAAGATTACATATTTGTAAAAAGGGCGAAAAAGAAAGGGAAGATTGTAACGCTGGATCAAGCAGTGACAACATCAGCCAGACGCTGGAAACAATTGGGAGTATTCCAAACGACAGTCACAAACCAACTTGTTGTTCTTGGGTATCATCTTGGAATAAAACCTGAAAAACTAGCCGCATTTTACCGCAGGAAGTGATAGCTACTCCTTTCCTGGAGATTTAGTGGGAACAAAGGGACGGACACCATCAGCTGAGAGTTTTTTGTGTTTCTCTGCCTTCTCTGCAATCGCCGGCTTCCTCTGTAAGAGAGACTCCCGTAGATTTTCATCTTTAATCAGACTCCGAACGTAGTCAGTAGCCTGGCTCACATAAGGACAAAACTGGCAACTCCGAAGCATTTCATTTTCAGGAGCCAGAACCCCGGCAAGAACCATATTCAACAGAATAATAAGAACAGCAGCTTTTACAAAACCCAAAACACCACCAAGTATTTTATCAAACCAGCCGGCGACAGTAAGTTCCACAACTTTAGCCAAAGCTTTTCCGAGAAGCATGGTAATCACATAAGTAATCACGAAAAGGATCACATAAGAGCCCCAGAAAAGCACATGGGGGTTATCCGTTAGTCCTCGCAAAAAAGGAAAAAGTTTGTCATGATACTGGCCGGCAATTACATAACCCACAACCAGAGCCACCAGTGTGGTTATTTGGCGCAGAAAACCTATCCACAAGCCTCGTAAGGTTAAAAGCAGAAGCAGTGCAATAATGACAAAATCAAACCCTGTCATGTTAAAAACATTTTCCATCATTCCCTCGTTCAGTACTCGTTACAATGTTTAATCGTAACTGCTCACAGAGCACCACATCTCTGCGGAGTCTCGTTCCTCGCTTACCTGCGCGGTCACGCTGACTTACGTATGACTTATACGCTGCGCCAGCCTGCCTGTGAAAAGCTGCAGCACCCTGTAAGCAGTTACAAAATCAGTGGTTTGCGAAAGTAAGTCGCTCACCCCGTGAGTAGTTACATTTAATCTTTGAAAATTTAGTTAGCAGAAACAGTTGAAAAAGCAAGGTTATTTTTATGTTCGTACATAACTCAAACCAATCAATATGTTTTGATGCTCTCCCTGTTGAGACATTAAACTTAGGATATGCCCTCTTCCCCGACTCCTGCCTGTCAATAGCCACTCTACCACTAAGTCGCATAAACACAAAATTAAAACAGTGGCTCCATAAAGAAGAACTCCTCAAACTCGACACTTTTACCTACAAAAAACGACATACCGAGTGGCTGGGAGGACGGATTTGTTCCAAACAAGGCCTTCACAACTATTTAAAACAGCAAAACGCAATGGCTATGCCCTTTAAGCACCAGCAGTACAAAATATCTTCTGAGGACTCTGGGAGGCCTTTTTTTGCAAGAACAGAAGATTCTAAATTCTCATTCCCGGAACTTTCCATCAGCCACTCAAAAGATTTTGCAGTTGCAATAGTCAGTAGAACATACTGCGGTATAGATATTCAATACCCTGCAGAAAATCTAATTCGGGTAAAAGAGCGATTTATCGCGGACAGGGAGGAATTTCTGTTGCAGGAAACACTTCCACAACTAAATACATTACAGCAACTTACCCTACTCTGGGCGGGGAAAGAAGCTGTCAAAAAGATGCTCAGCCCTGAGGGGATTCCTGGATTCTTGGAGCTCACTCTGGTTAATATTACTCCTCATAATGATTCTAATGCAGTATTCAGCTTTTCAAAAACTGGAAAATGCCCCCTTCCTGTTGCTACTGGAATATTGGACAATGGGTATGGGCTGGCCTTCTGCTGTGAAACCACAAAAACCTCGAACTCCATATAACCATGCCGGAACTGCCTGAAGTAGAAGTTATTTGTCAAGGCCTGCTGCCCCACCTGATCGACAGAACAATTATTTCTGTACACTGTTCCGGAAAGCAACTCCGTGTCCCTGTGCCCTGTAAAGATATGCAAAGAGAACTCACAGGAAAACGTATTGGAAACCTTTGCAGGAGAGCAAAGTACCTTATCCTGAAAACAGACAATGGAGGCGCACTCATCATTCACCTCGGAATGACAGGAAACATGGGTATATTTGCCGCAGACGCACCAACAAAAAAACATGACCACGTCCGCTGGAAACTAGATAATGAGACAGAATTACGCTTCAATGATACTCGCAGATTTGGCGCAGTACATTTTCTTCCTCAAAAAGATATTTCACGCCAAATAAAACACTATTTTGCAACCACAGGGCCCGAGCCGTTCTCACGTGCCTGTTCGGTTCGGTATCTAAGCGAAAAAGCAACACGCCGAAACATCGCAATCAAGAAATTCATAATGGATAGCCACATAATTGCCGGGATAGGAAACATCTATGCCAATGAGTCCCTGTTTCGTTCAAAAATCCATCCGGAACAAGTAGCCTCTTCGTTATCAGCCAAAGAATGGAGGCGCCTGCTGAGTATCATCCGCAAAACACTGAGACACGCCATTGAATGCGGGGGTTCTACCATTAGTGACTTCCTGGGTGCTTCAGGCGATGGCGGGTATTTCCAGATGAATTTTCGTGTTTATGGCAAAGCCGGAGAGGAGTGCTCTGAGTGTGGCGAACAGCTACAAAAAAAAAGCATTGGAGGCCGTGCCAGTTTTTTCTGTCCGCACTGTCAGGTACATAAAGATGCTGGCTCCAATAGATGAACCGTCACCATTTCACCTTTTCTCATTTTTCTTTGTGGTGCCGGACAATATATGTAACAATTCGCTGTTTCGGTTCTCTTCGCCTGACGTACCAGACAATTAGCATCTTTTAAGTGGAATACACCGCTTTTCAGCCGAGCTAATCCTCTTTTGGGAAAGAATAAGTCTTCTATGAGCCGTGCTTTACACTTTTGAGGTATGGATCGCTTTGCCCCCTGAAGAGCTAGGATTGCAGGCCGAATCAACTCATTAAACAAAAGATGGACAGCAGGAGGCGGCCCAGGCATTCCAAAGAACAACGTGTTTCCAAGAATTCCAAAAAGAGTCGACTTTCCGGGCCGTAACAACAAAGAGCTATAGATCACCTTTCCACCAAGCCGACAAAATGTTTCCTCGATAAGATCAAATTTCCCCGGCCCCATTCCACCGGTACTGATCAGGATGTCACAACCCGCCTGGAGCATCTCTGAAATGACCGTTGCAACTGCTTCCTGATCGTCCTCGACTGTTTGTGACGTGGTTATCCTTCCCCCTGCCCGCTTTATAAGTCCCTGAAGAAGCGGACTGTTTGCAGAAAACTTTTTCCCCGCGGTTTTTGCCACAGTTCCAGACACCAGTTCACTTCCTGTACAGAAAAAGCGGATTTTGGGTACCCTGATAACTTGAACAGTATGGTAGCCCACACCTGCGAGTACAATAAGATGTTCCGGGCTGAGAGAGACACCCTTTGGAACAATGACCTGGCCTTCTGCCAATTCACTTCCTCTTGGATGAATAAAAGTCTTTACCGGTTCAGGAAAAAAGTGAGGAACAACAAGAGTGCTACCAGTTACTTCACAATTCTCTTCAGGAATCACAGCGGTACAGTTAGCGGGAATGAGCCCTCCTGTCATTATCCTGATTGCAGATCCTGCACCAAGAACAAGTTTTCTGGTATCACCTGCTGCAACTTCATCTACAATTTGAAAAGAATGAATGGAGTGTTGAGCAGCAACTAAGCCACCTGTGCCAATGGCATACCCGTCCCTCAAAGATTGGTCGTATCCCGGTAAGGCTGACAGAGCAACGAGCTCACTTGCTGGATAGCGCCCCAGGCTTTCAGCAAGAGGAACCTGCTCCACCTCCAAATCAGAACAGAAATCAAGTATCAGATCTTGCGCTGTTTGAAGCTCAATGGGCTGTTCATTAGTATTTTTCATGGAGTTTATTTCAATTTTTTCGCAGGCAGACCGGCACAGCATATAAGTCATATCAAAACCAGCGTGACCGAAGATAAACGCAGTACCCTGTGAACAGCGACTCCATTAAAAAAAAATCGCCTTTGTACCCTTGGCACAAAAGCGATTTCAACAGCCCTCAATCAACAGGGTATCAACAGTACGACTTCAATTACACAGTAAGATCATCACGCACAACTTTACGCGGTCCGCCATGTCCTGCTGTAGACCAGTCACGAATAGGTGCAATAACTTCCATCTGCGCAACCCTGTCAAATGAATTCAATCTGTCATGGATGGATTGCCAAATACATTCCACATCCTTATTGATCTCACATACTCCATCCACGGAGCCACCACATGGGCCATTCATCAGGCTTTTAGCACAACGGGCTACGGGACATAGTCCACCGGTGAGGTGCAGAACACAGTCACCACAACCAGCACATTGTTCAGTCCATTCCCCCTGTTCAGCAGAGCCACCAAAGAAAGTGGTATTCAACGCAGGGTAAACCATGGTGTCTTTGCGAAGATTAGAGATAAAATTCACCCCGACTCCACAGGCAGTGGATACCACAGCATCATACTCACCATCCCACTGGTCAATCTCATCAATGTATTCACGATCACACTGACGAACCAGGCTGCCATTGATAATTTCAATGGACTTCCCGGCCTTTTTCATTCCAAGACGAATAAGTGACGACAAAATCTCCGCCTCTCTTTCACCACCAGCAGAACAGACCGTAACGCATCCGCGACAGGCCAGAACCAGAACTTTTTTACAGTCCTTCACCATCTCTATGATTTCTGCCAAGGGCTTTCGTTCTGCAACAATCATTTCATCACTCCACTTAAACTCAATTTTGTTAACACAGATAAACTGCAAGTAAGTGCCTTATTGCTATTCGTAACATTTCGACATTGTTTCACTCTCATAATTTCCTGTTTTTTAAGAGTTTTTACGAGTCCATCAACTTTAATTTTTAAACGGACTTGGGCCAAGATCTCGAATTCTACTGTCCATCTCTTTGCCCTTAGCAACAAATTCAGGATGCAATCCACGAGGAAGATGATACATTTGAACTCGCCCACCTTCCACACCAAGCTCTTCAAGGGCATCACGAACGGAATCAACCCGTTTTGCCGCCCGTAAACTGCCTTTCACATTATGACACCCTTCTACCGGGCAACCGACAACATAAACGCCATCAGCACCATCTTCAAAGGCCTGCAGTAACGTTGTTACCTGCAACTTTCCGGTACAGGGTACCCTGATCAGATTAATACTCGCTGGAAAACCCAGCTGTTCCAGTTCACTTCCCTCTTCAGCACAACTCTGCTGAGAGGTATAATGACAGCTGAATAAAGTTATAGCAGGATCAAAACTCATCTCTATCCTCTTCTTTGTGTTCTAACGCGGATAAACCGCAAGTAAGTGCCTCGAAGGTCTCTCTTCGTTCGCTATCTGTTGCTTATGCTGATAATTTAAGCTTGAAACACTTCGATTTTCTGGTTTTTATTACAGTTTTCCAGGGATAAGGTACTAAAAAAAGATGGCGTCGTAAAAATTCTTCATCTGCTTCGTTGCTATATTTTTTACTTAGCCATCGGTATCTCAACCTTTTTACGAGTTTGTCAAAAAAGAAATCTTATTTAAGACCACAGGCGGCGATAAGCAGTTCATCCTGAGATTCAGTCAAGGTGATTGCGTTGGCAGGGCATTCTTCCACACAGATACCACAGGCCCGGCACTCTTCCACATCGATGGTAGCCACACCCAATTTATCTATTTTGGGGATTTCCCAGGGGCAGGTGCGAACACAGGTAAGACAAGCCACACAAAGATCACGCTCAACCTTGGCAGCCTTTCCTTTTTCAATCAGCTCTTCTTCAGTTACATACCCTTCTTTCAAAGCCAGCTTACTCACGGCACCCATAATATCGGCAAAGCTCACATCCTGCGGACAGACAAAAACGCAGGATCTGCAACCGGAACAATACCAGAGCAGATCAGAAGTGAGCAGACGCTCCTTCATGCCCATGCGGATCATATGAATAATTTTTCGCGGATCAAATTCAGGAATAGCCTGCGAAACAGGACATATCCCACTGCAAGCTCCGCAGGAAAAACAACTATTGAGATGTTCACCGCCTGGAAGAGACGTAACTTCTCCGTTAAATGCTGAATTAAGTGAAGTAGATGACTTTCCCATGATTAACTCTTAACTTGTTTAAAGGTTCAAGCGATGGTTAACATCTCACCACCACGTTTATTGATATGTTCCATAAATGAAATTTATGTTTTACTTGAAGAGGAGTATTTTGTCAACAAAATGAAACTTGCCTGGCTCATGTTTCAAGAGGGCCACTATTCCCGTTCTTTCTCTTGACTTTGCCGGGAAGGTACAGAATAGTGACACCATAATTCTCTGTATTGCAAATGCACTATTGATGGCGTTGTAAAAATTCTTCATCTGCTTCGTTGCCACATTTTTTGCTTAGCCATCGGGACGTTAGCCTTTTTACAAGTTTATCACTATTGATGACCTCGTAAAAAGGTCAATTGAGAGATGGCTAAGTAAAAAACTTCAGATGCGAGGCGCGTATTTTTTGTTTGATTTCGGCGCACTAGGGTACGTCGTAATTAAACAAAAAATGCAGCAACGAAGCAGGTGAAGAGTTTTTACGACGTCATCACTATTAACTTTTCACCTTATTATACACTATGAACCATTCAAATAAAGAAATCGTGCTGGACCGCGAGACCATTCAAAAGCGTGTCCAGGAACTAGGTAAAACAATATCAAAAGATTACATGGGTAAAAAACTTGTGGTTATTGGTGTTCTGAAAGGGGCTTTCGTGTTTATGTCTGACCTTGTTCGAGAGATTGACCTGCCGCTTGTCACCGACTTTATTCAAGTTTCATCTTACGGCAGCAGCGACTTCTCATCTGGTACAATTACTTTGCTGGCCAGCCCAAACCATCCGGTGGAAAACGTTCATATTTTACTGGTGGAAGATATTATCGACACAGGGCTTACCATGCAGTGGCTTGCCAAACATTTTAGCGAGCAGGGTGCAACTTCTGTTCGCATCTGTTCATTGATTGACAAATCAGAAAGGCGTGAGCATCAAATTCAGATCGATTACACAGGATTTTCCATTTCACAAGGATTTCTCATCGGTTACGGCTTGGATTATAATGAACAATATCGTAACCTCCCTTCAATTTATCACCTTAGCCTCTGAGGTACGCTTTGCGAAAGAAATCAATTGCTGTCATCCTTTCAGGTTGTGGTAATCAGGATGGCTCTGAAATCCACGAGGCAACACTAACTCTTCTGGCTATCCATACAAACGGCGCAGAGTATCAGTGTTATGCCCCTAATATTCTTCAGCATCATGTTCTGAACCATATAAATGGTAAGGAAATGAACGAGCAGCGAAATGTACTCATTGAATCAGCCAGAATTGCAAGGGGGAGAATACTTGATCTTGCGGATTTTCAAGCCACTTCCCATGATGC
Source organism: uncultured Desulfocapsa sp. (assembly GCA_947311475.1). Taxonomy (GTDB): domain Bacteria; phylum Desulfobacterota; class Desulfobulbia; order Desulfobulbales; family Desulfocapsaceae; genus Desulfocapsa. The sequence goes on along the minus strand of CAMZLK010000042.1, from coordinate 16,817 downwards.
CCTGGTTATTCCAGGAGGATTTGGAGCAGCAAAGAATCTTTCCAGCTATGCTTTTGATGGATCTGACTGTACGGTAAATGAAGGTGTTCAGAAAGCGATCTTCAATATGTTCGAACAAAAAAAGCCCATCGGTGCTCTGTGCATTGCTCCAATGATCCTTGCACGAATTCTAGACCATGTAATGATAACAATTGGCCAGAGCCCAACTGCCATCTCCAATATTGAAGCAATGAACGCATGCCACACCACAACAATTGCAGGAGAGATTGTCGTGGATAAAGAGCATAAAATTGTAACCGCTCCCTGCTATATGCTGGATTCGCGGGTGGATCAAATAAGCGAAGAAAGCAACCGCTTGATCAAGGAAATATTACTTCTTACACGAGACTAAGCATCCCATAACAAAAACTTATTTTGTACTTGTTTTTACTACAAGCTGGACTAAGCTATTTGCTAGTATTAATTGATTTATTTTTATTTATTCAATCAATTTGAGCTACTGTATTATACATTTACAAAAATTTTAAAAGGGAGCACGCACATGGTACGAAAACTATCTATAATTATTTTCATGGGAGTATTACTCGGTATTTCTTATGGGTGTAGTAGCGATGAGGTCAAACAAGAAGCCAGTGACACAAAGAAAGATATAACTGATAAATTGACTGAAACAGTTGCGGCCACCAAAGAAAAAGCTGATGCTATGATAACTGCTGCAAAAGAAAAAACCAATGCGGTACTGGACACAGCTAAGGAGAAGGTTGATGGGGCAATAACAGCGGTTGCAGAAAAGACCGAGAAGATGCCTGAGGCCACAAGTAAAAAAGCCTCTGAATTAGTCGATTCCGCTAAAGCCAAGACCGATGAGGCAGTAACAGCAGTCAAAGAGAAAACCAACGCATTGGTTGATACTGCCAAAAACAAAGCTGGAGAGTTGACAGACGCAGCAAAAGCTAAAACGAGCGAAATGACCGATTCCGCAACTGCCAAAGCTGCTGAAGCAGTAGAAAACGTAAAGGTTAAAGCCAGCGATGCCATCGATACAACAAAAAACAAAATAGAAGGTTGTTAGGAGATTCCCCAGCCTTCTCTTATCTGGTGAGCTTTTAAATAATCTCAATTTAAAAGCTCACCGACTTGTTTTTACGCGAATTGATTCCTTTAGTCAGCCCGCAGGCCCAAGCAGAAACGGTGTTTGCAAGTCACTTCCCTAGACAAAACTGCTCAAAAATAACGTCTAAAACATCTTCTGTTGTGGTTATACCCACTATAGCGTCCAGCTCTGCCAGACAATCCTGAAGATCAATCGCCAGAAGATCACTTGTATTTTTCAATTTCAAGCCCTGCTCCAGTCTAAGCGCTGCTTCTTTGGCTCCACTAAGAGACGCCCTATGTCTTACGTTTGGTGCACACCCCTCTTCCTGCCACTGATTCCTCTCTCCGACGACAGTTTTGAAGATAGCGCTTTTCAATTCTCCAATACCCTCCTGATGCTTGGCAGAAATTCGTAGACATGGAAGTGTTGTATCCTTTAATCCAAGCTTTACAATTTCAATGTTTCCGGAAACCAGATCACTTTTATTGGAAAGAAGAAGCAAGGGTTTATGATTTACCGTTTCAAACAACTGTTTATCCTCTGCCTGAATCCCCCTGTGTGAATCGAGCATAAAAAGAACGAGATCAGCCTGATCAATCTGTTTTCTGGCACGCTCAATTCCCATCTTTTCAACTTCATCGGCGCCCTGTCTGATACCGGCAGTATCAACAATTCGAACAGGGACACCTTGAATATCAAGATACTCTTCAATGGTGTCACGAGTAGTACCAGGGATTGCGGTAACGAGCGCACGTTCTTCCTGAAGCAACGTGTTCAAGAGACTGGATTTTCCAACATTTGGCAGTCCAACAATCACTACAGATATTCCATCACGATAGATCTTTCCCTCTTCGGCCTGACAAAGTAAACGTTCAAGGGGATCCAAAACATCTTTTTGTACCCGTTGAATAAGGGATGAATAGTTTATAATTTCAATATCTTCATCGGGAAAATCAATGGCAACTTCAACAGTTGCACGCATATGAACAAGAGAAGAACGAATGGAATCGACCTGTTCATACAAATTACCACCAAGCTGCCCAAGAGCCATCTCCATCCCCTTACGGGTTCTGGCCGAAAGAATGTCGATTACAGCTTCTGCCCTGGTGAGATCTATTCTACCGTTTAAGTATGCAAGCTTTGTGAATTCGCCAGGATCAGCGAGACGAACACCTAAAGAAAGAAGCAGTTCCAGAATGGACTGCAATACAAGAATATTTCCGTGACAATGAATTTCAACCACATCCTCACGTGTATAGGTTTTGGGTGCCGCCATAAACACAGCAAGCACTTCATCGAGAGTTTTGTTGGTATCCGGGTGAACCACACGTCCATAATAAAGACGGTGGCTTTCAAAGGCGCAACGCTTCCCCTGGGGATGAAAAATTGTTTGGAGATGTGCAAGAGACTGTGCACCACTCATGCGAACAATTCCAATTCCACCAGATCCTGGTGGAGTTGAAATAGCAGCAATGGTATCACCGATATCCATGATTTCCATACCGCTTATGAATTATGATTCCGTTTTATTCTGAGGCTTTTTGGCGGGTCTTCCACGCCGTCCTCGACCACCACGTTTATTCGTTCCAGATTTTTTCCCTTTTCCAGGCTTATAGATGAGTATTTTTTTGAACAAGCCATCTCCAACGCTGCGAGAACGTATTTCCTTGTCATCCTGTAAGGCAACATGAACAACTCGTCTTTCTGATGGATTCAAGGGCGGAATGGCTTGTGTCTTTCCATCAGCTTTTACAAGTTCGGCGAGTTCTTTGGCGCGTGCAAGCAATTCAACTTTTCGTTTTTCACGAAACTGGCCAATATCGATGGAGAGCCGAATTTTTTCTTCAACTTTTCTGGCTGCAAGTTTTCTTAAAAGATACTGGAGGGAATCAATAATTTTTCCTTCCTGCTCGGTGAGCGCATCTTCGTGTTCTGCACCAACTTTACATCGGATTGTACCACCATCGAGTTCAGCCGTCACAGTAGATGGAAAGCCCATGTGCGTGAGAAGCTCTTCCAATTGCTGCCGCACAAGTTCCACACTCTCGGGCCTTATCTCGACTGTCTCTCTTCGTGGTGGACGAGGTTTGCCTTTAACCTTCTCTTTTTCAGGTGCCGCCTTCTCTGCTACCTCAGCAACAGGTGCAGACGATTTTTCTTCTTTTAACGTATCAACTTTGGGAGATTTCGGCTTGGCCACAGCTTTTTTCTTTTTAGGTTTTGGCTTCTCCACAACATCATCAGTTTCAAGACCTTTTACATATGCCCTGATATGTGCTTTTTTTCGAATAAGACCAAAAATCCCCATGGAACCGGTATCCACAACTTCTATTACCAGTTCCTCCTGGGCCACCTTAAAAGTATCACAGGCCTTTTTAATGGCATCCATTACTTCTTTAGCGTAGAAATCCATTTTTGCTGAAGACATTTTTTGTTATTCCATCCTTCCGGAGATCGTCAGGATTGGAAAACCTACAGAGACGTGGGCTTCAGGTTTTCCAATCCGACTTTAATTGGGGGTTAAGCCTTCTTCTGACGATTAATCATTTGCTGCTGAAAAATTGCGAGCAGGTTGTTAACAAACCAGTAAAGAACCAAACCTGATGCGAAATTTACAAACATGAAGGTAAACAATACGGGCAGAAACATCATAATCTTGGCCTGGGTGGGATCTGCAGTGGTCGGAGTCATTTTCTGTTGCAGCCACATGGATCCTCCCATAAGGAGAGTTAATACCGGGATACCTCCGACATAGGGAATATCAAAACCAATGGATAGACGATCCGGTGCAGAAAGATCTGTTATCCAGAGCATAAAGGGCGCATGACGCAACTCAATACACATGAGTAAAACCTTATACAAGGCAAAGAAAACCGGAATCTGCAATACCATGGGAAGACAACCACCCAGCGGATTCACCTTGTAAGTCTTATACAGGTTCATCACTTCCTGGTTCATCTTGGCAGGATCATCTTTATACTTTGCTTTGAGCTTCACCATCTTCGGCTGCAGTTTCTGCATGTTTTTCATAGACTTCAAACCCTTTTGGGTAATCGGCCAGAAAACTGCCTTAAAAAGTATGGTTACCAGAATTATGGCAATACCATAATTCTTAAAAATTCCGTGAAAGAAATTGAGCATAACAAGGGTGGGTTGTGCAATCACATCAAACCAGCCAAAATTCACGGCTTTATTCAAATTTGAGCCAGAGGCTTTTAAGATGTCAAGCTTTTTGGGGCCAAAAAAGAGCTTATAACTGTAAACCTTTACCTCTCCTGGCTGCAAAGTATCAAGTGTGCTGTTCATCTGCATTTTCACACCTTTTTCACCAAAGGAAGCCATTGTCAGGGATGTTGAACTGCCATTCTGGGGAAGAACAGCACAAATAAAATATGTCCCTTCATAACCAGCCCAATCCATCTGACCAGTAACAGTGCTTGGCCCTTTTTCATAATCGTCGGAACCCACCTCAGTGAGAGAGTCATCCAGATAGTATGCGGGACCAATAAAAATACGACTACTTATGGTCTTTGACGCACTGAATGGAAGGTTGGATTGCTGCAATGCAGCGGCACCCTGCAAAACACCTTCGGAAACATTTTTTACTTTAATATTCAGTTCCATCAGGTAACTGTCTTTGGAGAAGGTGTAATTTCGCTCTATCTTCAGACCGTTTCCAACCCCGGTCATAGTCAACGTTCCACTATTCCCCTGAAAAGTGACGTCTCTTCCACCTGCATCATAAAAAGTGGCATTAGGAACCACACTTCCCCAGGAAAACTCCAGGGGAAAACCATCCTTACCATCAACTTTCACCATCTGCATGCCAGGAGAATCAGCATCTGAAGTCTCCTTGTAATCTTTCAAGACAAAACTCTGAATGGAACCGCCATCCTCACTTAACGAAGCCGTATAAAGATCAGTTTCCACAACGACTGTCCTGGCCTCTCTGTCTGGACGAACCATGTTTTTTTCGGTTTCAGATTGCGCTACCGGTGCAACCGTAATTTCTGCTGCCTCGACTTTTTCTTGAACCGGTGGGTCAGTAACCACAGTTTCTGTCTGGGCAACTCCATCCTCAACCGGTACTTCCACAGGACCAAATCCTACAAAAAAATACTGGTATCCAATAAGAATGAGAAAGGAAATAATAATTGCTAAAAATGTTCTGTAAATATCCATGATTATACCATGTTAAGAAATAACGCCCGATTGATTATCACACGTTTTATTGATGCTGTATTTTGAGTCTTTACTCTTGTTGTGACACCCACATTCGTCTCCGTGTACTGGCGGAACAGGGTCATATCCCCCATCGCAGAAAGGGTGACAGCGAAAAATTCGACCACAGGCGAGAAAAAGACCCCGCAATGTGCCATGGGCTTGAATGGCCTCAATTGCATAACGGGAGCAGGTGGGAGTAAAACGACAACTTGGAGGGAGAAAGGGAGAAATAAGATAACGGTAGCCGCGGATCAATCCAATTGGAATTTTCTGTATCCACAGATGCATCTTCATGATACAAGAGAAAAAGAATACAATTGATTGATCCTGTTATGCATCAGGCAGCCTTTCCCGACTAAAAAAAGTCGCTTCAAATTTCAAATTTTGCCACAGAGAAGGTAATTTCAGCAGGAGAATTGAGAGAAAAATCGGGACGAACAGCAAAAATAATATCTGAACAATCAGGATAAGTGGATCTTTCCAAACGAAACGATTCACGGATAATCCGTTTAATTCTGTTCCGTTTCACAGCCCCTTTCAGTTTGCGATGAATACTGATTCCAATTCTATTAAATCCCAGTTCGTTGGGACAGAATATCAGGGAGAACCCTTTACCGTGCCAACGCGTTCCCAGCTTATATACCTTGTCAAACTCCCGGCCTTTACGAAGAAGGGCTGTTTTCGGGAGTTTACACTGAAGCAATGTATTTTAAGCAGAGAGACGCTTACGTCCTTTTGCACGACGGGAATTTAAAATTGCACGACCGGCACGGGTAGACATCCTTGAACGGAATCCATGGGTACGCTTACGTTTAATATTACTGGGTTGAAAGGTACGTTTACTCATTTTCCTTACTCCTTGTCCGCAATTGTTGCGGGTTTATCACTTCTAAAACCGGTATTATAAAATGTACAGAGATTCGCTGTAGTTCCGGATATTTTTTGCCCTGCACAACCTGTCCACTGAATCTCAACTATTCGCAGGGCGTAAAATCAACAAAAAGACAATATTAACCATATTGAATAGCTTGTGTCAAACATTTTCGGCAATGCCTTGCGGAAGCAATTTGCCTGTGCTACCCTTTTGGTCAAATCATTTTTTGCTCAAAGACAAAACACCGGAAGAGGCAGGGATAAAATGCATCCTCAAATAACCTACGATGATCTTGACTGGCATGAACTCTGGCAGAATGCAAGGGCAAAAAAATCATGGACGCCCAAAGGCCCGGCTGACTGGGACAACAAGGCAGTCTCATTTGCTGAAAGAAACAGTACTTCTCCCTTTGTTGATCTCGTGTTGCAACACATTCCTTTTGATTCTAAAACCACAATACTTGATGGTGGCTCAGGCCCCGGAACTCTCTCCCTGCCCCTTGCAGGTTTAGTTAAATCAGTTACCGCCCTTGATTATTCCAAGGGCATGCTTGAAGTATTACGTGATCGCGCCCAAAAACAGAAAATAACCAATATACAAACTGTTCTTGGATCCTGGGAAGACGACTGGGAAGCATTACAAATCAAAAAACATGATATCTGCATCGCCTGCCGTTCGCTCAGTGTGGAGAATCTTAAAGAAGCCCTTTCCAAACTAAACAAGTATGCAAAACGCGCCGTATTTGTGGTGGACAGAATCACCCCCACGCCCTTTGACAATGCTGCTTTTGAAGCAATTAACAGACCTTTTCGCTCAGGGCCGGATTATATTTACACAATCAACACATTGTATTCCATGAATATCCACCCCAATATCAATATCATCAGTCTTGGCCTGGAAACACGGTTCAACGATATGGAAGCAGCTCTTGAATCCTACCGTTGGATGTTCAAGGATTTAACAGGTGTCGAAGAACAAAGGCTTACAGAGTATATTACATCCAACTCAAGACCCACCAGGAGCGGAGAACTCATCCTGAAACGGCCAACTCCACAGCGCTGGGCTATGATCTGGTGGAAAAAAGAGGCTCAAAATGGACAAATATTATTACCATCGCATAAGAAGAGCATTACCTGACACAAGATTATTACAATAATTAAACAACAGCCAACAATTATGGATTCATATGATATAGCAGTTATCGGGGCCGGCCATGCCGGGTGCGAGGCTGCCCTTGCAGCAGCCAGAATGGGATGTAAAACACTGGTAACAGTCATCAATATAGATACCATTGGTGCCATGTCCTGCAACCCTGCCATTGGTGGCCTGGCAAAAGGCCATCTGGTTCGTGAGATTGATGCTTTAGGTGGCGAAATGGCCAAAAATATTGATGCCACCTCCATTCAGTTTCGGAGACTGAATACCAGCAAGGGCCCCGCAGTCAGGTCATCGCGTGCCCAAGCCGACCGGTTACTCTATCGTCTGAGAATGAAATCTGTGATGGAATCCCAGGAAAACCTTGAAATCAAGCAAACGGAGGTTGAATCCCTGATTGTTGAAGATGGCAAAATATGCGGCCTGAAGACTTTGCTTGACGAGGTAATAGCTGTTAAAGCTGTGATTGTGGCCACCGGTACCTTCCTGAATGGACTTACTCACATTGGTCTTAAAAATTTTCCGGCAGGCCGCATGGGCGACCCTCCTTCCGCAAGCCTTTCTGGTTGGTTCAAGAACATTGGATTCACCATGGGACGAATGAAAACGGGCACTGTCCCACGGATTGATGCCCGGTCAATTGATTATTCAGAGCTAGAAGAACAGCATTCCGACCAACCCTCGGCATTTTTCTCTTTTTCAAGCAAGGGGGAATACACACTTCCTCAGCGACCTTGCCATATTACCTATACCAACCCTGAAACCCATGCCGCAATCCGGGCTGGCATTGACAAATCACCAATGTACACCGGAATTATAGAAGGAATCGGTGCGCGGTACTGCCCGTCGATTGAAGACAAAGTAATGCGTTTTCCTGAAAAAGATCGACACCAGATATTTCTGGAACCTGAAGGGCTTGACACAACAGAAGTCTACCCAAATGGCCTTCCCACCAGCCTTCCGCTCTCAACCCAACTTGCCATGCTCCACTCCATTAAAGGTCTGGAAAAAGCGACAATCGTACGCCCCGGTTATGCCATTGAGTACGACTACATCGACCCCCTCGAACTCAAACCAAACCTTGAGACCAAACGGGTTCCCGGGCTCTTTCTGGCAGGTCAGATTAACGGAACTTCAGGCTATGAAGAAGCTGCTGCACAGGGCCTGATGGCGGCAATCAATGCTGTCCATATGGTTCATGCCAAAGAACCACTTATTCTCAGCCGCGCTCAGGCTTATATCGGCGTTCTCATTGATGATCTTGTTACTTGCGGGACCAAAGAACCTTACCGCTTATTCACCTCACGGGCTGAATACAGGCTCTTGCTTCGCGAAGACAACGCAGACACCAGATTATGTGAAATTGGGCACGAAATCGGACTGCTACAGGACGAAGAGTACCAGGCATTTCTAAAAAAACAGACTGCACTTGAACATGGCGTGACCATTCTTGAATCTGTCCATGTAAAACCAAATGAAGCAACTAATAAGATCCTTGTCGCTGAAGGAACTGTTGCACTAAAACAAAAATGCACACTGTCTGACCTTCTACGCAGACCCGAACTAACACTTGCCCAAATCAGCCTGCTCCCAACAGACCCACCAGAGGGGCAGGAGTCTGTCAAGCAACTGGTACTCTCGGAAGCACGGGATGAAATACAACTCCAGGTAAAATTCCAGGGATATCTCAAACGTCAGGAAGAGCAAGTTGCTCGTTTTAAAAAGATGGAAGAAATGGAGCTTCCCGATGAGATTGATTACAAATCCCTATCTGGTCTTTCCAATGAAGTTGTGGAGAAACTGAGCAAAGTCCGCCCCCGTTCACTCGGTCAGGCTTCACGAATATCGGGAGTTACTCCGGCTGCGATTTCAGTCCTCCAGGTTCACCTTATAAAATATCAGGGGCAAAAAAAGAAATGATCCCTTTCCCAAACATTGATCCTGTAATATTTGGAATTGGCCCACTAAAGGTTCGCTGGTATGGGCTTATGTATGTCCTTGGCTTTAGTGCCAGCTATTTTCTTGTTCTGAGACAGATTAAAATTTTTTCGTACAAAGCACTGGAACCCTACTTTGAAAATCTTAATCTGGTTCTGATTCTTTCCGTAATTATTGGAGGACGCCTGGGCTATGTTCTCTTTTATAATTTTTCATACTACCTGCGCCATCCTCTGCAAATCCCTGCCACATGGACAGGAGGTATGTCTTTTCACGGAGCCTGCATTGGCTGCCTTATCGGTGGCTACCTCTATACAAGGAAACACAAACTGGATTTCTGGACATGTGCCGATCTCTACGTTGCCACTATCCCCGTGGGCTTAGGACTAGGGCGACTGGGAAATTTTATCAATGGTGAATTATTTGGCAGAACATCTTCAGTGCCCTGGGCCATGATTTTCCCGGGAGGCGGGCCACAGCCACGTCATCCGTCACAACTTTATGAAATGCTGCTGGAAGGTGTTGGGCTTTTCGCAATCCTCTGGATTAGCAAGGGACAACCGTGGAAAGGAAAGAAAAACTGGCCACACGGCAGCATACTCTGCCTCTTTCTAATTTGCTACGGCCTGCTCAGGATGATTGTGGAACTATTCCGGGAACCGGATCAACATATTGGTTTTGTATTGGGATCAATAACCAGAGGACAACTTCTCAGTGGATTGATGGTGCTTGGTGGGATAATCCTTTGGAAGATACGCCAGACTCAACAGGTTTAAAACCACTTATTAGAAAATGGCATAACAGGCTTCTTTATGGGGAACACCCGGGAGGTTTAGCTCTTACAAACTATTGCACACGACCGTAAAGAGTCTTCCCCGGCTTGAACTTAACTGCCTTATGCGCCGGGATAATAAGAACTTTCCCCGTTTGTGGATTCCGCCCTTTTTTCTGAACGCGCTGAACGACACTAAAGGTTCCAAAACCCAAAAGAGAAACTTTCTCACCCTCTCGCATAGTTTTCACCATTGTTTCAAGAATACCATTTAAAACCATTTCGGCTTTTACTTTCGTGGTTCCTGCTGACTTTGCAACAGAGGCCACAAGCTCTGCTTTATTCATAACTTCCATTCCCTCTTTTGTATCTCTTAATATCCAGCACATTCAATCCTGCCAAAGGTTCCAAGCCAGGTAAAACGAAATATACGTTCGTTGCACCGGGGCTCTTCGGTATCCTTTGAAAGAGCTAACGCAGGTGAACTGCAAGTAAGTGCCTTGGTGATATAACGTAACAATATAATTGCAATTAACCTTCTTCAGTTTCTCGGAGTCTACACTACCTGTTTTTTATTGCAGGAATCATGGAGTAAGGCACTAAACGCCACACAAATTGTTTTTCTTAGAAAGAACAAGCCATTATCCCTAAGGCGGGAAATGACTGGTTTTTTAGCTGAATAACAATTCAGTTTCTTCTCACTTTGTGTAAAAACCACAGCCAGGACTAAAATACAATTGAGGGAAATACGTATTTTTCAATAGGTATTTTTACCTAATGCAGGATATTGTGCTGTAAAAGCAGCACCATATAAAAGATTTGACAGCTATTTGGAAAAAGAGTTTTACATAATAAAATCGATAATATTCCAGATAGTTGATAAGAAAGAACCCAATAATATCAACTCAGTCACTTGGAGTTACGAATCCATTGCGTATTGCAAAGTTAACAAGGTCGACACTGTTTTTCATATCAAATTTTCTGAGTAAATTAGCCCGATGATGATCAACCGTTCTTGGACTAAGACAAAGCATATCAGCCATAACCTTGCTGGTGTGCCCTTCTACAACAAGATTGAGGACCTCTCTTTCCCTGTTGGTAAGGGTTTCAAAAGGAGAACTTCGATTATTTCGGTAAGCCGAGATGACATCGTCGGCAAAATCTTGAGAAAGGAATGGAGAAAGGTAGGATTTTCCGTCCTGGATACGCTTAATGGCAAGGAGCAATTCTTCATCCGAATCTTCTTTCATCAGATACCCATCGGCCCCTGCCGACATGGCATGATAAAAATATTGTTTATTCTTGTGCATGGTAAGCATTAGAATTTTAATTTTCGGATACTTCTTTTTCACTCTGCTTACTGCTTCTATACCAGTAAGTTTGGGCATGGAAATATCAAGGATTAGAAGCTCAGGCTGGGTTGTTTCCAGGAATTCCAACAATTCCTCACCATCACCAACCTCACCGATAACTTCCAACGCAGGATTGTTACAGATAAGATTTCTGATACCACGGCGTATCAATGTGTGATCGTCAGCCAGAAGTATTGTATAACGCTTTTTGTTTGAGTCCATTGCAGTCTCCATTTGGAAAAGTCCAAACAACCTGTAATATCGCTAAATGTACCTGAATTAGCATAGAAAATCAAGCACAACCGGACAATGATCCGATCCAGGAATGTGCTGAAAAATATCAGCATCCACGATTCGTTTACCACTGTTCTTATCAACACAGTGGTAGTCAATGCGCCAACCGATATTCCTCTCCCGGGCTCTGCTTCGATAACTCCACCACGAATATTGATCTTTCTCTTGATTTTTCATTCGAAAACTATCAATCCAGCCAGCATCTGTAAAACTATCCATCCATGCGCATTCTTCAGGGGTAAAACCGGCATTTTTTCTGTTTTGCTTCGGATTGGCAAGATCAATTTCCTTATGGGCCACATTATAATCCCCACAAATCACCACTGACTTTTTAGATGCCAGATCTTCTGCAAATTTCTGTAAAAGAACATTAAAATCATGCTTAAAATCCAACCGACTCAAGTCATTCTTGGAATTTGGGAAATAGCAGTTAATGAAAAAATAGTTATTAAATTCTAGAGTTAACACTCGACCTTCGTCGTCAAAACGTGAGTCACCAATACCTTTGATAACATTTTCAGGTTCCTGCCTGCTGTAACTCGCAACGCCTGAATAGCCCTTTCGCTTTGCACTGTAAAAATAGCTGTGGTAACCATCAAGGTTTTGTAAAGACTCGGGTAACTGCGAAACCATAGCCTTGATCTCCTGCAAACCCAAAACATCAGGTGCCATATCACGCACAATATCAATAAACCCTTTCTTAAATATTGCGCGCAACCCATTTACATTCCAGGAAACAAGACGCAGAACATTTTTATTTTTCCTTTTTTGTTTGAGCTTTCGTGATGTCACACCTATTTGGGGACAGGTTTTAACAAGTACGCAACGATCGCAATGGGGCCCTACGGGTCGACATGTCCCCTGTCCAAAAGCAACCAGCAAGGAGTTTACCGGAATCCAATATTTTTCCGGCAGGATTTTTCTCAGCGCCATCTCGGTTTGTTCAGGAGTCCTGGTTGTAACATATCCCCAGATATTCATAATTCGATGCACGTGGGTATCAACACAAATGGCCGGAACACCAAAAGCCTGTGCCAAAACGAGATTGGCAGTTTTTCTTCCCACGCCAGGAAGAGAAAGTAATCCCTCCATGGTATCAGGAACAACGGAGTCAAAATCTGCTGCCATCTTCCCAGGTAACGCAGCAAGGTACTTTGCCTTATTTTTATAGAAGCCAACCGGATAAATCATCTTCTGCAATGCCTTTTCATCAAGCTCTGCCAGTTTTTCCACGGTACCGGCCTTTTTAAACAAGCGCTCAGAAGCCTTTGCAGTTACCTCGTCCTTGGTTCTAGCAGAAAGAATTGTAGCCACCAGTACCTTAAACGGATCTTTGGTTTGCACTGCAATTAAGTCCACCACGGGAACCTGATAATTTTTCACTTCCTTTTTTAGAATTGCTAAATATTGTTCAATATCGATGTTCATGAATATCCTTATCACTGAAATATTTTCATTTGGTGGCGTCGTAAAAAGTCAAAAGTATCGCTTTCACATTTGCATAGTCGCCCTGCCGTAGTTAAGATAGAACCATGACTACAACTAAAACTATTTTACCATTACCTGCGACAAAAAAAGAATGCACCGCACGAGGCTGGCATGAAGTTGATATCGTTCTCATCAGCGGAGACGCCTATGTGGATCACCCTTCATTTGGAGTCGCACTGATTGGCAGACTCCTTGAGAGTAAGGGTCACCGTGTCGCCATCCTGGCCCAGCCTCACTATGATTCCAATATTGATTTTAAAAGGTTTGGCAAGCCCCGGCTTTTTTTTGGGATAAGTGGAGGTAATCTGGACTCCATTGTTGCCAATTACACAGGTAATGGCAAGGTTCGTGAAAAAGATTCCTACTCGCCGGGAGGCAATCCCTGGTTTGGCAATAAACGGGAAAAATCTGCACGACGACGTCCTGATCGTGCATCCATGCTCTACACTAACCTTGCCCGCTCTGCCTACAAAGATGTACCCATAATTCTTGGTGGAGTCGAAGCATCTTTACGCCGTTTTACCCATTACGACTATAAACAAAAAAAACTTCGTGGTTCCATTCTAAGTGATGCCAAGGCAGATCTTATTGTGTACGGAATGGGGGAACAGGCAATCGCCCAAATTGCAGAACGTTTAAGTAGGGGTGAAAATCTTACAAGTATTGCCGGAACCTGTGAACGGCTCAGTGGAAAAGCCTTCCTGGAAAGGCAAGCCAGAGAGGAACAAAAAACGATCCTTCTGCCTTCCTGGCAGGAGATAAGTAAGAATAAAGACTTATTTCTACGTGCTGAAAAAGAAGTGGATTCCCAGGCTAGAAGCTATGCTGATACACAGCTCATCCAAAAGCAACAAAGCTCGTGGATAGTGCAACATCCGCAACCACCAAAACTTACGACCAAAGAGATGGACAGCCTCTACGAGCTTCCCTTTACCCGCTGTGAGCACCCCGCCTTTCCCAATGTTCCTGCTGCCAAAATGATCCAGCATTCATTAACCACAGTTCGTGGCTGTTCCGGTAATTGCTCCTTCTGTGCCATCACTCGTCACCAGGGCCCTGCCATCACCAGTCGCAGCAGGGAATCTTTACTCCGGGAAGCCAGACTGGTTAGTTCCATGAAAAACTTCACAGGAACGATCAGTGATCTTGGTGGGCCCACTGCTAATTTATACGGTGTTTCCTGTCGTATCGGATCCTGCAGAAAGCATGATTGCCTCTACCCGAAAGTGTGTAAAAACCTCCAGGTTGATGAAAAAGGACTGTTATCTCTTCTGCATGAAATCTCAGCCTTGCCGGCAGTGAAGAATGTCTTTATTTCTTCGGGCCTGCGGCTGGAACTCCTCATAAAAACACCTGCTCTATTTAAAGAAATCATCCGTTCTCACACCCCAGGTGCCATGAAAATTGCGCCGGAACACACGGACAGGGACGTGCTGAACATCATGCACAAGGAGTCCCATGAACAGCTGCGAAAATTTCTTAATCTTGGACGAAAACTGAGTCATGAGCTAAAAAAAGAGATACATTTCAGTCCATATATCATCTCTTCCCATCCAGGGTGTAGAGAAACGCACACTGCAAGCATGGCAAAAACACTCAAAAACCTGGGACTCGAATTGAGACAATTTCAGGATTTCACCCCAACTCCAGGCACCCTTGCCACTGCTATGTTTGTTACAGGGTTGCATCGGGATACGGAAAAACCAATATATGTTGCCCGCGGCCAATCGGAACGAATGAAACAACGACGAATACTTGAACAACTGCTACAACCGAAAAAGCCGTCAAAACAAAAGGGGCGTAATGGAAGACGAAAAAAGGGCCGTCATACAGGTACAAGAGGGAAATAGCCTCCTCATCACTGGCAGGACACTGATTGGAAAGAAGCTGAGAGTGGTGTGAAAAATAAAAAGGCAAGAGCACTAATGCCCTGCCTTTTTATGGTCTGACTAGTTAAAACTGATAAACTCGTAAAAAGTTAACAGTTAAGATGGATTTGTAAAAAACTTCATATTCGAGGCGCGCAAAATTCAAATCATTTCGGCGTACAAAAGTACGTTGAAATGATTTGAATTTTGCAGCAACGAAGAAGATGAAGAGTTTTTACGAATCCATCAAAACTGGTGTTTCTTACTTATGCTTGGTCATTTTACCTTTGGCCATACGTTCGAGCTTGTTTTCTGTAGCATCAGATGTTGCCTTAGCTTCCTGGGCAATATTTTCAGCACTTTGAGCTGTTTTCAGTGCTGCATCGGCAGTTACATTCGCTTGTTGAGCAAGTGCTTTTACGGCATCCAAGTCACTATTACTGGCACAACCAGCAAGGCCTACGATCATAAACAAAGTAAGAATTTTAACAGCATTTTTCATGGGATATCCTCTTAGTTAATATTATAAAACGAAATGAATCAATAATTTAAATCGATATATCAGCATACTAAAGAATACGACAGAATAATTTCCAACTTCTCTTCATCCGCTCCCCAAGCAGGATTCTGTCAAGTAAGTAGAAATACTGCATATCATATCTATGGATAAAGATACATCACTCTGTTTCATTTTTCAATAGATCCACCAAAAAGCTAACGAACGAGTGCATCAAGCATCCCCCAAATTAGCACTATACTGTAGCCTTTGCACTTGGAATAACACACGTTTTTGAGATATCGAGAATAATGATTATTAAGCTCTTTTTTATAAAATCGCTGAAGAAGGTATCACATTCAAAGACACTCGAATCCAAGAAGCTATTAAATCTAACGCAGATAAACCGCAAGTAAGTGCCTTGAAGGTCTCTCTTCGTTCGCTATCTGTTGCTATTCATAACGGCTTGATATTACTCTCACATATTCTTGTTTTTTATTGCAGAAATTACGGAGTAAGGCACTAAACACACAAAACTCAACGAGATAATTAAAACAAAAAAAAAGGCCAACTATGATAAATACCATAGTTGACCCTTCCATATCTGTAAGCGCGACCGCACTTAGTGATTAACCACTTCAGCCGCTCTTTTTAGGTGCCGCTTTTTTCCCATCGACGCTACCTGCGTCGTGCTTTGTTGCGCCTCAACCGCTACCAGCCGCTTCTTTGTTCATTTTCGATTTTGCTTTATCTACGGCTTCGCCGGCTTTAGCCTTTACATCTTCTACAGCTTCTCCGGCTTTTGCCTTCATTTCGTCAACATGTTTTTCGACGCTAACTGCGTCGGTTTTAGTTGCGCCTCAGCCACTACCTGCTGCGTGTGTTTCAGTGCCAACTGCACTGGGCTTTTCAGCACCTCAGCCACTGGCACTGGCAGCACTCGCACTGCCGGGAATGGATACACCGCCACCAGCCAACAGGCCGACGACTCCGATTCCGGCAAGGATCTTCTTCAGTTCCTTTGCGTCCATGGTTTTATTCTCCTTAAATAGAATATGTCTTTCTCCTCACGAAAAAGACAGGATAGGGCAAATCACAAGGATTCACTCTATGATAAATTCGTAAAAAGGTTAAAATCCCGATGGCTAAGTAAAAAACTTCATATGCGAGGCGCACATTTTTTGTTTAATTTCGGCGTACTAAGGTACGTTGAAATTAAACAAAAAATGTAGCAACGAAGCAGATGAAGAGTTTTTACGA
>CAMZLK010000041.1 GCA_947311475.1 uncultured Desulfocapsa sp. | reverse complement strand
GAATAGACATTTTGTTCAAAATCGAAGAATTTTCAGAAAATAAGCGCAGCCATATGACTGATATTGCGAGCATTATTTTTTGACAATTCTGAAGAGTTTGGGCAAAAGGGCGTTCTCGGACAGGCTCCTAGGAGTTTGTCCGAGAATGCCCTCCCCAACAAGCCGATCAAAACGAATACGCATATCGCTCCATTCCACTTTTCAAAGATATGAATTGCGGTATGCGTATTTGAATTTATATTGCCAAATGTACATCCCCTGACAGGATCGCATGGATTTTTCCATATCTATCTTTGGCTAGTAACTGCCCATTTTCATCAATCCCCAAGCCACGAGCAGTAACTACTGTTTTTTTTGCTGTCAGCCACTGCATTTCTTTTCCAAACAACACATCTCTCTTACTCCACTCCTTCCTTATACAGGAAAACCCTTTAGTCTCGTGGGTGTGAATATGCTCCAGTAGGGAACCATGAACTCTGCGATACAGGTCACGGAGATCATAAAATTCTCCGCTTATAATAAGAAGTGATGTCGCCTTTTGCTGAAGCTCTAGTTGAAACTGATCAAGCTTAGTATTTACATTCAAACCAATCCCGACAATAACAAAAGAATCTTTTTCCAGGCAAGAGACCGATGACGATTCTACCAGAATCCCACCGCATTTTTTTTGGTTACAGTATAGATCATTTGGCCATTTCAATCCAAAAGAACTATCAACCTGCAGGTTTTCTACAGCCCTGCAGAGAGCAAGACCTGCCGTCAGGGTGATTTTGGGAAAATCAACAAAAGAAAGTTTTGGTCTTATAATTATTGAACAATATAATCCAGTCCCAGCAGGAGATTCCCAATCTTTTCCCAACCTCCCTTTACCAGCACGCTGCGAATCTGCAATAACACCAAAACCATGTTCCGCACCTTTTAAAGCAAGCTTATAAGCATCTTCATTAGTTGAATCCGTCAAGGGCAGTCGAAGTACATTATCCATAAACAAAAAAAAGGTACATAACTCCATAGAGCTAAGTACCTTTCCTCAAAAAGTATGAGACAAAACAGGGGTCTAGTTTACACCCTCATCTCCCTCTTCATCCTTGATACGATCTGGGCGAGCATACATGGTGGTAGAGCCGGAGGACCAAAACATCAGTTCTCCCTTCTTTACCAAATCATTGGCCAGATTTTTAATTTTACGAGGCTTGGTATCAGGATCGCATTTGTAGAAATCCTTGATATAAAGCTGCGGTTTTGGCGCTTTAATAGCTTTTTCAATTATTTTAGCTTGAATCTCTTCATCGCTCATTCCCATAACATATACTCCTTAGAGAAAAGTGTCATCAGGCAAGAGGCCCCAGAAAAATACAGCCGAAAACTCAGACAAACAGTTTTCGACTGCGACAATGGGTCAATTACTTAATAGCGTTGGTGTACTTAAACTGAGTGGTAGTACGCCAGGTATCATAAGCCAGACGATAATCATCGACAGACTTCATGGTAAAGGGGATGTCACATTTTTCAAAGAACTTCTCCCAACCAATACGCTCGGCCCACTCTCCGATACGCTCGTATTTTTTAGCATCTCCTGCATAAGTCTCCACAATATTCTTTACTGCAGCAACGGTCTCAGGCCAGCGAGGCGGAGTGTTGGGCAAAAATGGAATAACAAGCTTGGAGAACTTGGGAGCCGATCTGGAGTTGGAAACCTTACCACCAACAAGGATAGCAATTCCGTCACCATCTGGATCAGCAAGTGGCATTGCAGGACACATGGTATAACAGTTACCACAGAACATACAACGATCATGATTTACTTTAACGGTCTTAATCTCTTTTCCGTCAACCTCAGCTTTTGCAGGCTTAACAGCTCCAAGAGGACAGGACGCGATGGCAAGCGGAAGCTCACAAACACCGGTGATACGGCTATGATCAATCATGGGTGGCTTACGATGAACACCAAGAATGGCGATATCGGAAGCATGCACAGCACCACACATGTTCAAACAACAGGCAAGTGCAATACGTACCTGTGCAGGAAGCTTCATGGTTACAAAGTAATCAAACAACTCATCCATAACGGCTTTAACAACGCCGGATGCATCCGTTGCAGGAGTATGACAATGCACCCATCCCTGTGTATGAACGATATTAGTGATACCGGCTCCAGTTCCCCCCACAGGGAACTTATTACCGCGAGATGCCAAATCGTCCAGCAAAGGTTGAACTTTAGCCTTATCATCCACCATAAACTCAACATTATTTCGGGTGGTGAAACGCAGAAAACCGTCACAATGGGCATCTGCAATATCACACATCTCATAGATAAGCTCAGTGGAAATCAGACGGGCAGCACCAACACGGATGGTCCAACACTCATCACCGGATTCTGCCTTATGAACAAGAACACCAGGCTGGGTGATTTCATGCCACAACCATTTCCCCTTGTTTTTGGCAATTACCGGGGGGTGAAATTTTGCATAATGTGGGGGACCAATGTCTGTAATCCTGTCCGCCATGGGATTTTCGGGATCGTAACCCATACTTATATCCTCCTTGAATATGTACTCAAGTTTAACATTCTACTCGATTATTTATCTTATGCTGCGTGACGTTTACGGAACTCATCAACATCACGTTCAAAACCACCAGGTACTTCCTCATCACTCCAGAAGACGTATGGATTTGAGCGAGGTTCTTTAACATGCTGTGGAATTGGCTCAAGCCCCATAACCTTTATAAAGGTCGGCAGTCCAACACGTTGCATGGTCTCACCAACACGTTCACGGTTTTTACCAACTTCCATCCACCAGTCCCAGACATTTTCGATAATATCGATTACGTTCTCAAACTCATTTTCAGCAGAAACTTTAATGAAAGGAATAATAAGAGTAGCAAACTGAGCACCATCAAGGATGGGAGCTTTAGCCCCCATACAGATGGAAGCACCCTGATCCACACCTGGACGCAATGCACGAGGCATAACGTTGATACAATGCATACAACGTGTACACTCAGCATTGTCAATTTTCAATTCATCGCCTTCCATCCACATACACTCGGTTGGACAAAGATCAATAACTTCTTTCTCGATATCAAATGCACCCCAGTCACCGCCAATGTAAGAACCACCATTTGCAGGATGTTTACCGGCAATGTATTCTTTGACAACGGCCTGATCAATGCGAATGTCATCTCTCCAGGTTCCAATAACAGCGAAATCAGAACGAGCAAGAGCAGCAACACAATCGTTGGGACAGCCGGAAAATTTGAATTTAAACTTATAAGGGAAGGCAGGACGATGAATCTCATCCTGATAATGCATGGTCAGATGATGACACGCCTCTTCTGTGTCGTAACATGCCCACTCACAACGGGACTGTCCAAGACAGTTGGCTGGAGTACGAAGATTGGATCCGGATCCACCAAGATCCTGTCCAATGTCATGGGTCAAATCATAAAAGAAAGGCTCAAGTGCTTCAGTACGGCAACCAAGGAGAATGATATCACCAGTGGAACCGTGCATATTGGTCATACCGGAACCATGTTTATCCCAGAGATTCATAAGGGCGCGAAGATTCTCAGTGGAATAATACTTGGATGCGGGCTGGTTTACACGAACGGTATGGAAATGTTCAACACCTGGAAACTGCGCAGGAACATCAGAATACCGACCAACAATACCGCCACCATATCCAAACACACCAACAATTCCGCCGTGTTTCCAATGGGTGATTTTATCTTTGTAAGACAATTCAACCTGACCAAGAATATCCCAACAATCAGGATTTTTCTCCGCCTGGCGCTTAATGTCGGTAACGAAGCTTGGCCACGGACCATTTTCAAGCTCGTCCAACAGGGGTGTATCATGCTTTGCCATGAATTTTCCTCCTTAAAATTACTGTTATACTGCAACCTTTACCAGAATACACGTATCAAAAGCGCTAACTTCAAAAACTGACGGCCAGAAAATGGAACCGTTAGCCCTCTGTTCCCCTGCCAACACATTGTGGTAACAACAGCAGACTATGAAACATACACTATTGAATACTCATTCAGCGAGGAAAGATATCTCTGAACAGGACATTTGTCAACAAAAAACGCCCCCTGCAGAGTTGAAGTCGAATGCTCATTCAGTTTTTATTAAACGAAATGCTTTATTTTACTTTTGCCAAGGCCAGAAGGGATTCCACAAGTGTTTCCTCATCTTTTTTACCGTCCATGGCAATGAGGATTTCACCTGCAAGGACCTTCCCTAATTGTACACCTTCCTGGTCGAAGGAATTCACATTCCAGCAGAAGCCCTGAAACACAATTTTTGCTTCATATAATGCAAGAAGCGCCCCCATGCTCTTCGGAGATAGCTTGTCTGCCATAAGAATACTGTTGGCTTTGTTCCCGGAGAACTGTTTGTTAGGGTTTTTATCTTTTTTCCCCACGGCAAGCGCCATGGATTGCGCCAGAAGATTTGCCAGCAACTTCTGTTGTGAAGTCGTCCCCTTGATCTCCAGATCATGGCCACGTTGACTTTCTCTAAAACCTATGAATTCAACGGCAACCTCTTCTGTTCCCTGATGAAGCAACTGGTAAAAGGCATGCTGCCCGTTGGTTCCAGGTTCTCCCCAGATAATGGGTCCACTTTTCACCTGCACCGGATCACTACTTCGCTGGATCGACTTCCCGTTCGATTCCATATCGCATTGCTGAAGATGGGCTGGAAATCTGTGTAAAGCCTGGCTATAGGGAAGTATGGCGACAGTGCCAATACCCAGAAAAGTGTGATTCCACACCCCAAGCAGCGCATAAAGCAATGGAAGATTAGAACGGATATCTTTTTCAGTTGTGATCTGATCAATTGATGCCGCACCTTTCAGGAATTCCATTACCTGTTTGTACCCAAGTGCAAAACCAAGCATTACTACGCCAACCATTGATGTTGAGCTAAAGCGACCACCGATATAATCATATATATAAAAGGAACGGAGATACCGTTTGGGGTTATCCATGGGACTTGATTCTCCGGTAACAGACAAACAATGCAAAGCAGGATTAAGCCCTGCATTTTTCAATGCTGTTCGCACCAGGGTTTCATTACTCAATGTTTCGAGGGTGCTACCGCTTTTGGATACAACCAAGACAAGTGTTCTTGACAGATCAACACGTTCAAGCACTGCTGCGGAATCATCGGGATCCACATTTGAGATAAAATAAACCGTACGATTATTTTTTCTGTAGGGAAGCATGGCCTCATAGATGGATCTGGGGCCAAGGTCTGAACCTCCGATTCCCACATGGATGAGAGTGTTGTAGGATTGACCAAGCTCATTAACAATGACTCCCTGGTCCAGGTCATGAAGGAATTGCTTAAGCTTGCCAAGCTCTGCTTTTGCCTGGTTCGTAGCAGCCTCACAGGCAGGATTCTGTGAAAAAATATCACGGCAGGCAGTATGGAGGACCTGACGTTCTTCGGATGGATAATTCTGCAGACGATTCATCACATGACCGCTGCGCATCATCCAAAACTGCTTCACAAGGTCACACTCATCGGCAAGTGACTGCAGGCCGTCCAGCACTTCAGTGGTGATTCGCTGGCAGCCATAGAGCAACTCAAATTCGCCTCCTTTACAGAAAAATTTATGCAACCGCTCAGGGGTCAGTGCATTTTCTGCACTTAAATCAAATGGAGCATCCGCCAGGCGTTTTAAATTCGCAAAAGCTTCACAATCAACTATGGATTTCCACTCGTTTGTCATAAGTCCCCTCAGTTTCGTTTTGCCCTGCCTTCCTCTGCCAGCTTACGCATCTCAGCTATAACAGGTGCATATTCATCACAACCATAAATTGCGGATCCTGCCACAAATATATTGGCACCGGCCTCTGCCACACGACTTATGGTCTTAGGACTGATACCACCATCAATTTCAATACCGATTTCTAAACCAAGCTGATCAATTCTTTTTTTCAGAAGATCCGTTTTGCTCAGTGTTGATTCAATAAAAGACTGGCCTCCAAAACCGGGATTCACGCTCATGAGCATCACAAGATCCAAATCTTCAAGAATAAAATCAAGACTCGAAAGAGGTGTGGCCGGGTTAAGCACAGCACCAGCTTTTAAACCAAGTTCCTTAATGTGACTGATGGTTCGATGGAGATGGGTGCAAGCCTCGACATGAACGGTTATCCAATCAGAACCGGCAGCAGCAAAAGAATCGATATATTTGTCAGCATCGCTGATCATCAGATGTACATCAAGTACTTTCGCAGTTGCTTTTCTGGCCGCTTTCACAACCAGAGGACCAATGGTAATATTAGGCACAAAGTGGCCGTCCATGACATCAATATGGATAACTTCCGCGCCAGCTTTGTCAACTGCCGCTATCTCTTCACCTAAACGGGTAAAATCAGCAGAAAGAATTGAAGGGGCAAATTGTATTTCCAGCATTATGATTTCCTCAATATTTCAATTTATGATGGCATCGTAAAAACTCTTCAGTTACTTCGTTGCTACATTTTTATTATTTTATACCATGCGTCGTATCTCATCACCTGGCAGAATCTCCACCAGGCCTTCCAGTTCAAGAAGCAGCAGCAGTTCAGTTACCTTAGCAGAGCCAAGACCTGATGCAACTATCAATTCGTTTCGGGCAGAGGGGTAGACATCTATTTCTTCGAGTAATTTACGCGCTGCCGGGTCAATTTCAAGCAAAAAGTCTTCACCATCATTTTCTTGATACTCGTCTCCATGCCAACCAGGCTCGATTTCGACACGAATATCTTCTGCTGATTGTACCAGCTTAGCTCCCTGTTGCAAAAGCCAATGGGTGCCGTTACTTTTTAAGGAATCTATCTGTCCGGGAACTGCAAAAACATCACGTCCTTCATCGAGTGCCATTTCTGCAGTAATGAGAGAACCTGATTTGCGTGCAGCCTCCACCACAACAACGCCACGGCTCACGCCTGAAATTATTCTATTTCTAGCCGGGAAACGAAACGCATCGGGCTTTGTTCCCAACGGATACTCAGTGACAAGAAGCCCATCTGTGCGAATCTTTTCATACAGGACACTATTATATTTTGGATATACAACATCAAGACCACAGCCAAGAACACCGATGGTTGCCCCTTGTACAGACAAGGCACCGTTATGGGCCTCGGCATCTATTCCTAAGGCTAGACCTGATACCACAGTAACTCCTGCTTCCGCCAAATCACGAGCCAACGTAAAACTGCAGCGTTTTCCGTAAGAAGTTGCTGCACGGGAACCAACCATGGCAAGACAAAGTGAACGCAACAAATCAACACGTCCCTGCACATACAACACAGCAGGTGGATCAGTAATTTCTTTGAGAGCCACAGGGTATTGTGTGTCATCGGGGCAGATCACTTCTGCTCCGCCAGCTGTTATTCTTTTGAATTGAGCTTTTGCCTGTTCACGAAAAAGGGCTGGATTTGACAAACTGCTAAGCACATTTCTACGTACAAAATCCATGCGTTGCTTCCCGCTGGCACAAGCTTCAAAAATCTCTTTCGGACTCCCATAATGAGCCACCAATTGTGCTATTCCCTTGCTTCCAAGGCCAGGAACAAAGCTTAACGCTATCCAGTCGATTACTGATGAGGGTTCTGGCATATTTATTCTTTCTCTACCCAACAAACAAAAATCCCGGACAGAAGTCCGGGAGAGTAACTACAGGAAAATCCGGATCAATCGGTCATAAAAACACGTAATTCATCCACTCGAGAAGGATGTTTCAACTTTTTAATAGCCTGGGCTTCAATCTGGCGAATACGTTCTCTTGTCACAGCAAAACATTTCCCCACCTCTTCCAGCGTATGGTCATAGCCAACGTCAATACCATATCTCATGCGTACTACCTTAGCCTCACGCGGAGAAAGAGAAGACATCACCTTCGAGAGACATTCCTTCAAACTCTCAACCATTGATGCTTCATGGGGACCAAGACTCGAGCAATCTTCGATAAAATCACCGAGGAAAGTCTCTTCATCATCTCCAACAGGGGTATCCAGCGATATGGCATCTTTGGCAGTTTTGAGGGCGGCTTTAACTTTCGCAACATCCGTCCCAAGCTGTTCTGCCATCTCTTCAGGACTGGGTTCTCGATTTTCTTCACGCACAAAATCTTTGGAAACCCGGAGTAATCGGTTGATGGTCTCAATCATATGAACAGGGAGGCGGATAGTCCGTCCCTGGTCTGCTATTCCGCGGGTAATAGCCTGGCGAATCCACCAGGTTGCGTAGGTACTGAATTTATACCCTCGATGGTAATCAAACTTCTCAACGGCTTTCATCAGGCCAATATTTCCTTCCTGGATAAGATCAGGAAATTGAAGCCCACGATTAGCAAATTTTTTGGACACAGAAATAACCAGACGAAGATTCGCCCGAACCAGCGATTCTTTGGCATGTTTATGAATATCCTGCCCGGTCTCCATCTCGTGAAGTACGGCATTAAGCGCCTGGTACCCAAAACCCAGCCCCTCTTTCATCTGTTGCCCGATTCGAAATTCAAGTTCTCTGGGGCTCATCTCTGCCGGGCCACCTTCTGCAGCTTCAAGCTTTTGAGCCTTCACAACTTCCACCCGAACCCGCCTGAATCGTTTTTGCAGATCTTTTAGATTGGAGGCAACCCCGTTGACACATCTGGTACAGACGATTCGGTCGTTGAACAGTTTTGCTATTTCAGTACCAATATCCAGCATCTGATTGCTAATCTGTTCCCGCTTCGTGGAATCTTCAAGACAGTCAGCAAACTCTTTCTGCAAGATAAGTCGTTTGCCATCAAGCTTCATTGCCTTTTCAAATCTATCCAGAAACCTCTTTTTCTCTTTTTTAACAAGTGACGTTTGGGTGTCCTGTATTCCACGGACAATATTATAAATTTCGATTGTCCCATCCTGGAGTTCCGTTACCATTTCCTGGAGTGCCGGTATGGCTAAGGGAGTGGAAAAGACAGCTGATTGGACTCGCTGCAGCCCCTCTTCCATCATTCTCGCAAGTTCCAACTCTTCCTGATGCGACAGCAGGGTTAAGGTGCCCATTTCACGCAGGTAAATTGACATTGGATCTGCAGCAGAGTCACGGCTACGCTTGCTGGTTCTGGCAAGGCGACGCTGTCCCTGTCGTCGATCAGTAAAAAGGCCCTTTCGCCGATCCCCGATTTTGGGGTTGCGCCTGTCGTCACTCACCCCTTCAGGAAGTCCGACAGAGCGTATCTTTTCACCTGATTCAAAAATACCAGTGAGGTCAAGTACTTTGTCATCCGCCTGACTTGCACTTTCAATCTGAACCTGTTTTTTATCTGCCATCCCATTCCTCCGGACTTTTCAAGAAGCAAAAATACAATATGACAACCGCATCATATTACACATTTTCCATATCTCTAACGCGGATAAACCGCAAGTAAGTGCCTTGTTGCTTATGCTAATAATTTGAGTTTGAAACACTTTTGATTTTCTTTTTTTCATCATAGCTTTTCAGGAGTAAGGCACTAAAAACACACTATATCAAACTTATGACGTTAATCAATCATTTCGAGTTAAATAATTAAAAAAAAAAGAAAAATCAGCAACCGAACAGGAAGACAACCAAGGGATATAAAAAAACAACGGCGCTACTACAGAAAGTTACGTCCTTCGTAACTCAAATTCTAAACATTCGTACTCAATTGGCTAAAAACCACACAGAGTAGTACACTTAAGCAGGTTTAAAATTTTTAACATATTATTTTACCTTACGGTTGCCAAAGACTGTTCTTCTGGCGAAGGCTCTGAAGACGATTATTCACATCGTTCTTTCGTGTAACCAAACGTAATAATTCTTTCTGATTATCTTGTCTCCCACAGCGGGCAATCTCTGCTTCAAGCACTCTCGATTCCTCTTCCAGTCCATCCTTTTCAATCCACAAAAGCAGTTCTTTCAACTCTGCCTTTGTTCCCTGGTAACTCAACCCATTACCTGTAGATGATGAATTTAAAAGAATATCAGAGACCAATACCCGTTCTCCTCCCTGTGGCAATATATCCAAAAGCTCTTCCGGTTCCACGTCTCCAGATTGCTCAAGCAATGCCAGCAACTGTAATAACAGAACCTCTCCAACGGTTCCACAAAGACACTTTCTCAAGCCCGCTTCTTCCAACTCCTTAAGAGACGCAGGATACAACACCATGTGGGAAACCAATCTTTTTTGAGAGGCTGACAGAGGAGCCAGACGCTCCCCGGGCAGTGGGTGTTCGTGTTCAACAGGTGGCGGGGGAGACTCAACAACATGAGGCATGGAAGCATCTAGTTCCTCCATGGCAATACCGATTGTTTCACTGAAATGAGAAAGCATAAGCGTTCGCTGAAGCTTTGATCTTGCTGCCTTGATCAGAGGCTGTAACGCATCAATAATCTTTCTCTTCCCGTCAAGCGTGGTACCGTGTTCATCAACCAGTTGTTGCAAAGCAAATTCCGGCAAGGGCAAAGCCTGAGCAAGAAGATTATTCAATGCTTCCAGGCCCTCCTCTCGAACATATGTATCCGGGTCATGTCCGGTGGGAAGAAGTGCTACTTTTCCAGCCACCTGCTCACTCAAAAAAAGAGGAACTGATCGCATGGCGGCTTTCACACCTGCAACGTCACCGTCAAAAAGCAACACACACTCATCGCCATATCCTTTCAGCATTTTTAACTGCTGGGTGGTAAGGGCTGTTCCCAATGGAGCCACAACGTTTGGACAATCATGTACAACAAGTGACACCAGATCAAAATTTCCCTCAACAATAATCGCCTGTTTTCTGCGTCTGATCGCATCCCCCTGCTGATACAGACCAAGTAGAGATGCTGATTTATTAAAAATCAGACTCTCCGGTGAATTCATATATTTTGGCTGCCCCTCTCCAATAATCCGGCCCCCAAAACCGATGACCCGCCCCCGCCTGTCATAAATTGGAAACAGAACTCTGTCACGAAACCTGTCATACGTTCCACCATTCTCTTTTGTTACCAGCAGACCAGTATCAATTGCCGCCCGCTGTTCCTCCCCATTCAACTGGCTCCCTAAAAAATTCCACCCTGCCGTTTCAGGAGATGGTGCATACCCCAAAGTGAAACGTTCCTGAACATCTTTGGGAATTTGCCGTTCCATGAGGTATTTTCTTGCGGCCTTTGCCTGGGAGGAACTCAGAAGAGTCTTTCTGAAAATGCTTGCTGCCTTCTCGTTCACAGCGTACATTGCCTTACGTTTGCGACTCTTTTTACGTTCTTCCGGAGATTGGGGCCGTTCAGGAATCTCGACATTATACCTTCGTGCCAGTTCTTTCATGGCCGTTGGAAAATCGAGATTGTGATACTTCATTTGAAATTCAAAAACATCACCGGATGCTCCGCAACCGAAACAGTGAAAAAACTGTTGCCCCGGATGTACGGAAAATGATGGTGTCTTCTCGTTATGAAATGGACAGCGGCCAAGAAAACGAACTCCCGCCCGCTTAAGCTCTACGCACTCTCCGATGACTTGCACAATATCAGCCTGCTCTTTTATTCTAGCCGGCAAATCGTTGTTAAATTCCATTGAACCTGCATATTTAAAAATTAATATTGATGCAACTGATGTTCTAACGCGTTATAATCATCCGATAGAAAGCCACTGTCAAGGGGATACATGTGCTTCTTATTCTGAGTGAGGTATTGCATGGAAGATTTTGCAAAAACACTGGCCTTTGAGGTCAAAAAAGATATGGCCGAACGCTACTTCGGGTTTCGGAAAATTATTGAAGAAGATTCCGATGAGTATCAACAGAAAATCATCAATTTCACCCTTGAACTCGAAACGAAAATTGGATTCGACCTGCTTCGAATCTACACACTCCTTCGGGAAGATACACTTATCAAGCGCTTCTACCAACTCACTAAACTCGGCGAGGTTCTCTTTTTTGATTCCTACGTTGTCAAATCCCCCACCATTCGCGTACGACTTCTACAAGGCCAGAAAGTTCGTGGTTTGTTTCGTAAATCCCGCTTTGAGAATATGTTTTTTGATCTATACAAAAAGCTTCGTAAGCATGTGGAAGACTATCGGTATCGTCTCGCATCGCTCATCGAAGACCATGAGGTTATTGAAGAGGAAATCAAAATTTTTTACAGGAAGAATGATATCAGCGGGATTATGCTTCTGCTTCGCAGTCTTGAAGGTGATGGCGGGACATCAGGCCCCATGGCTGGCACCCTCGAGAGCGGCGGCACAATCAGCCTTGAAGAGAAAATGCGCCTTAAAGCACCTCAGCCTGTAGAGAAATTTCTCCCTATTCTTGAAGCCCTTCCAGATCCATCATCCATTAAATCTGAGCTGAAAAAACTCATTAACAGTGCCTACGAGAAACAACCGGATTTTGACGTGAAGGCACTATAACATTCCAGGAGAACAGAGATGACAAGTATGATAAAAACCGGCATGCTTATGGCTGCCCTCACTGCAGTTTTCATGGTGGCAGGACAGGCGATTGGTGGAAGTAACGGAATGATTCTTGCGCTGGTCATGGCAATTGCTATGAACTTTTTTTCCTACTGGTTCAGCGATAAAATGGTTCTCAAGATGAGTGGTGCCAGAGAAGCCACCCAGGCAGAAGAACCCGAGCTGCACCAGATGGTGGCACGACTTGCCAAGCGCGCTGAACTCCCCATGCCGAAAGTGTATATCATCCATAAAGACACACCCAATGCCTTCGCAACAGGAAGAAACCCTGACCATGCTGCTGTGGCCGTCACCACAGGACTTAAAAGCATCCTCAAACAGGATGAACTTGCAGGAGTGCTGGCCCATGAACTCGCCCACATCAAAAACCGTGATATTCTCATCAGCACCATTGCTGCAACCATGGCAGGAGCCATCGGCACCATGGCATCCATGGCTCAGTATGCAATGATTTTTGGCGGAAGATCCAGAAACAATGGTGAAGGGGGTGGAATGATAGGAAATATTGCAATGATGCTCCTTGCCCCACTTGGTGCATCTCTTATCCAGATGGCAATTTCCAGAAGTCGTGAATACCAGGCCGATGCCACAGGAGCAGCAATTTGCGGTCGTCCTCAGTCACTGGCCTCTGCCCTGCAGCAACTGGAGAACCTCAACAGACGACGTCCCATGGACGTTAATCCAGCAACCGCGCAGATGTATATAGTTAATCCTTTAAGCGGCAGCCGAATGGCCAATCTTTTCTCCACCCACCCACCAATGCAGGAGCGAATCAAACGACTTGGAGCCCTAACACTTGCCAATCGTTAAAACAGGTATAATAGAAACAGGAAGCACTACACGGAAAGATACTCTGCCATTACACCACCAGTAGCTTGTCCGAGAATAGGCATTTTGGTCAAAATCGAAGAATTTCCAGAAAATAAGCGCAGCCATATGGTTGATATTGCGAGCATTATTTTTTGACAATTCTGAAGAGTTTGGGCAGGTAGCGAGGAACGAGACTCCGAAAGGGCATTCTGCCTTTCTACCAGCTTAACAAAACAGGAACCACTTCTTCGTGGTGAGCAACATGGTATATACAGACAACCAGCGCTTACAGATTTTTCATAGGGTGGATTCCCTTCCGTCAAATCCTCTGTTACAGGAGTTCCCCCACTGTATTACAGATCATGGCAAAGGACTCCGCATCAAGGCTGGATTCTCCCACAAAAACGCCCGAAAGCTCAGGTAGAGAGACATAGTCGCCAATATTCTCAACCATGAGGGAACCGCCATATAACACTGGCCTCTTTGCCTGGATCTGGCTGATGAACCTGGCTGCTTCCACAACACGTTCAGGCTGTTCAGGGATCCTTGCTGTCATAGCTTCTTTTGGGCCGTAAGCAATGAGCAGATCATCGCAGTCGATATCATTTAGTGCTGTGAGTTGTGACATTGCAAACGGCTGATCAATACAAACAATGGGCTTCAACCCTGCATCAACCGTTTCTGCCATTTTATTGGCGGTGTCCTGTGATGTTTCATGAAAGTAACGTCTTCGCTCCGGATGACCAATTATTACATAATCAACCATTCCCCTGATCATGTCAGCAGCCACGGCACCAGTATAAGAACCTTTTGGAAAGGGAGAAACATCCTGAGCCGCAAGTGACAGATTTTCTATACCAAGTTCCTTTACATATTCGGACAAACTGCTCAGGCAGATAAACGAGGGAGCAACAATTACCTTCAATCCATCAACAGGCCTATACATTCCAGCAAATTCAGAAAACCATTTCCGCCCGGCCGCCTTGTCTTTATTGCTTTTCCAGTTTCCAATCACAAATTTTTTCATGGACATCTCCTTGTCAATTTATCTTGCTTGATGGCGTCGTAAAAACTCTTCATCTGCTTCGTTGCTACATTTTTTGATTAATTTCAACGTACCTTAGTACGCCGAAATTAATCAAAAAATGTGCGCCTCGCATATGAAGCTTTTTACTTAGCCATCAAGCAAGATAAATTGACAAGGAGATGTCCATGAAAAAATTTGTGATTGGAAACTGGAAAAGCAATAAAG
>CAMZLK010000040.1 GCA_947311475.1 uncultured Desulfocapsa sp. | reverse complement strand
TTTTATTTTCCCGTTGCAAGAAAAAAAAGAAAATCACAAGTGTAAAATAACAGGTTGTTTTCGTGTGACTTGTTGCTGGTCTATAGCTCAAGAACTAAGTGGTCTAAGTAAGGTGTTCTGAAATTATGTAACGTCAATCCATTCTGCCTCGGATGAGTTTTTGGAGTAGACCGGATAAAAGCACGCGAGAGTCTCGATCGACCACTGCAAAAGCATTTAGAAAAAATAGAGGAAAAATCGTAATATAAGCCAGGAGAGGCCCACTATCTTATTCGGAGCAGGAATTACCAGAATGATTTAAATACTTATACCT
This sequence comes from uncultured Desulfocapsa sp., assembly GCA_947311475.1. Lineage (GTDB taxonomy): Bacteria > Desulfobacterota > Desulfobulbia > Desulfobulbales > Desulfocapsaceae > Desulfocapsa. The sequence goes on along the minus strand of CAMZLK010000040.1, from coordinate 23,877 downwards.
TCCGCAAGTTTTGCCACCACTAGAGTATTAAGGCTGACTCCTTCCTGCTTCGCTCTAGCAGCGAGCTTAGCATGCAGGCTTTTTGGAACGCGGGTTACGAACCGGCCGGATGTACCACCTGAACCGGGTGCCGGAATGTCTTTTTCCCATTCAAGACAAGCTTTTATCCAACAGCTAAAAGCACCTTTTGCTTCCACAATCGCCTTTTCCAGGTTTTCCCCGTCAGCCATGCAGCCGGGAAGATCCGGGAAGGTGACCAGAAAGCCGCCACCGTCATCTTTTGCAAGTGGTGTGATTTCAATTTTATAGTCTTCAAATTTGTGCATGATTATTCCTTTGTTATTGATTCTACCAGTACGACAAATTGTTTTATATATATAGGCTTGATTGGCTTGTGTGCGGGAACCGTGACAACAATATCTGAGTCACTATGCCCAAAAACAACATGACTTCCGCTACTTTTACGGATATTAAGACCGTAGTATCCGGCGATTGTTTCCAGATTTTTGATCCGCCAGTCTTTTGGGTTACATTTCATTTTCTGCAGAGTCTTCCTTGCTTTACTCATATTACAATCTATACTACATATAGTATCGTATTGTCAAGGGTGCAGGTTATCACAGGACTCCACGCATTTTGATCCAGATCTTAACCAAATCCCTTTACATGACAAGTCACAGGGTTCGTTCAGAAAATTCCTGCAAACGTATAGAAATAATGCAAAATTGAATTTGATTGACTTTTTTTCACCATTCTTTTCTTTGATAATCGTTGCTACTCGAAAGTTTGCAAAGAAAAAAATCAGGTGGATTTTGGGGCAAGTGATTATCAAGTTCATCTGAATCTGGTTGGGTTTTGCGCCAGTCGTAATCCAAAATCAAGGGCGCTGCGAAAAATCTTGGATGCCAGGTATTGGGCGGGAGTAAAAAGATATACAGTAGTCCTGGATGATGAGAAATTTCTTTAACTCTGGCAACAGGACGTGCAACGAGGAGCAGCTGCCGGAGCGCATTGGGTAATTATGATGAATCAATCATTGTCCAGTGAAATGCGAACTGAGTTTCATGGAAAAATTCATATGATGGGTCACAGCAGTATCAGTAATAATCAACGTGCACAGCAGATTACAGAAGAATTCTTGATTATCCCGGAGGATACCCTTGATTAAGGAGATTGCTTTAACTTCTGGCATTAACATTGACAATTTGGATTGGGAGCCTCGAATATGAAGTTTTACGAAGTCTTATCTTATCAACAAGTCCATCCCATTTTGTACTTTTTGTGAGTGTATCGGTGTGAGTTATAAAATGTATTATTTGGCCTGGGGTTTATCCGAGAAATGCTGTGCTTTTAGTTGCTCGTACATGGCTTTACCTATCCCCATGCCATCGCCTGCGGCGGTTTGTTTAGCCATCTCCATATCAAGCATTTCCTGATAAAGTGTGTTGGCCATATCTTTTTTGAAAAGCCCGGATTCCGGGACAGTCTTTCGCATGCTCTTATACATTTCATTAATGTAGATTGCTTCAAATTCCCGGCAGGATTTGCGAAGGGAAAGCAGCTTCTTTTCCTTGGGATCCGTTGCATCATTTTTGATATTGTGAACTGTCTTAGTTGATCTTGGGTTAATGGGTGAAATATCCATGATGTGATTAAAGGTAGAATTTATAGAACAATAAGTTCCCCGTGCATGGCACCGGCAACTTTGATTGCCTGAAAAATTGCGATAAGATCTCTTGGGGTTGCTCCTATGGCGTTCAATGCATCAGCCACTTCTCCAATTGAAACACCTTCTTTGACAAGCATTAATTGCCCGTCATCTTCAACGATATCTATTTGTGTCTGAGGCGTGGCAACAGTCTGGCCCGGAGCCAGGGGATTGGGTTGTGAAATATCAGCATCTTCGCGAATGATTAATGAAAGGTTGCCATGCGAGACTGCAACTGTTGAAAGTCTCACGTCCTGTCCCATGACTATGGTGCCCGTGCGTTCATTCACCACGACTCGTGCATTGGAATCAGTTTTAACGCGCATATTTTCAATTGAGGCGACAAATTGAACTTTCTTGTTAAGAAAAGGTTCAGGGATAATAACCTTAACAGTTGCAGAATCTATTGGGAAAGAAGTACCCTCGCCATATTTCTCATTGATCTTGGAACTCATGTTTGAGGCGGTGGTGAAATCGGAATCGCGCAGAGAGTAAGCAAGAATTCCGTCCTTTGCAAATACTCCGGGAGGTTTTCTTTCAATGATTGCGCCACCAGTAATTCGCCCGACAGTGGGGTGATTTTTCTGAGCCTTAGCTGCTTTACCGCCAAAGGAAAATGCACCAATTGTCAGTGGACCCTGGGCCACTGCATAGACCTTACCATCCGGTCCTTTTAAAGGGGTCATAAGAAGATTTCCACCTGCCAGACTTTTCGCGTCTCCAATGGAAGAGACCTGAACATCAATAGTTGATCCGGGCTTACCAAATGGTGGCAAAACTGCATTTACCATGACAGCAGCAACATTATCCACTTTGATCTTGTCAAACTCTTGTGGATTGATGGTGATTCCCTGTCGAACCAGCATGTTGTAAAGTGCCTGTCTGGTAAAAAGAACCTTTTTGAGGTCATCACCTGTACCGGCAAGGCCCGTGACCAGACCGTAGCCAATAAGTTGATTGTTTCGCACACCTTTTAATTCTGCTATGTCTTTTATGCGGGCAGCAGAAGCTGCCGAACAGAAAATAAACAGGATTAGTGTGGAAATGCTAATAAATATCGTAAAGTTCTTTTTCATTGATCTTCTCAAGCTAGAATGGCCATATATTGTCAAGGGTTCGAAGAAGCCAACCAGGTTTCTGCTTATCACTGATTGCACCCTTACCAGTATAGGAGATCCTTGCATTTAATACATGTTTTGAATCAACGGTGTTGTTTGCCATGATGTCCACAGGTCGGATAATTCCTGTCATAAAAATAACCTGTGTTTCATTATTTACCCGTACTTCTTTTCCGCCCCTGATTTTCAGGTTTCCATTTGGATATACATCGACGACCTGTGCTGTGAGTGATGCAATTAAATCTTCTTTGCGGACGGTAGTGCCGGCCCCGGAAAACTTATTGGCAAAGTTTGCTTCAACAAGATTTGATATATCAAGTTTTGGGTGTTCAAGAAGCCATTTGGAATTTTCGAAGCCAAACAGGTGGGGAATTCCTGCAGTCATGCTTGATGTACGATCACTTGATGTGGACGCAGATTTACTGGCACTGGCTTTCTCTGAAATTGTTATTGTTACAACATCTCCAACAACACGAGCCTTAAGATCCGCATAAAGTGAATGTTGCTCTCCCGGCCAGAGCGAACCATCTGTTCTTTCCAGGTCATGCTGTATTTGGATTTCTTCGAGGGGTTCAGGGATAGCAACAATTGCTTCATCATGTTTTGCGCAGGAGCTGAGAAAAAAAGTTGTCAAAAGTAAAGTAAGTAAATATTTCATATTAAATTTGAACCTCCACTATCCCAGGAGCTGAAACTTTGCAGTAAATCATTTTCTTGGAAACAGTGTTCACAACGCGAATAATTTGATCCTGCTTGCCATTCATTGAAGATATGCCAGTGGCAGAAAGATGCAGACCATTATGGTTTATATGTATTTTAACAAGTTGTCCTTTTCTGATAAGTGGTGGAATCTCTATGGAACTCATATCGAGTACAGAACCAGTACGAAGACTCCTTGTGAGTCTTCTTCCAAGGACTTCCCGAAGATCTGTACAGGGGGTGCGTAATTTTCCAAGATCTTTGCTTTGCAGTTGCACCATATCGGGATGTAAAATTGCCCCTCTCTTGACATTCTGAGTGAGGATGGCAACCGGAGCCATGGCTTTTAGTTTTCCCCGAACTGAAATATTTTTAACAATATCGTCATTAACCTTATATACCAGTGACATCCTGCGACTTCCGATAACTTTTGGATCAGCAGGAATAACCTCGACTTCCAAATCGCCAACAGGAATAATAAAAGGGAGGGGAAGTTCCCGTGGTACAAAAGAATATTCAGCAATGGGGAGCTCGTCACGTTTATCGGTAAGAAAGTTTGCAATGGCTGATTCGACTTCCCTGGAACCTATGGTGATGCCTTCTCGTTTAACTACGGTATTTGAGGATCCTTTCCATTGAATGACAGTGCTTTTGGGGAGTTGTTTAAGAAGCTTTTCTATAACTTTTTTATTGTTGATGTCTATACTTGATCCGGCTTTTGGGGATGGTGCAATGTATTTGCTGCCAAGGGCCAGGGAGAGGGGAGATTCTTCATCGAATACTGCCACATCAGCAAGTTTGATATGGGATGAGATAACTTCTGCATCCTCATTAAAACTCACAGTAAGGGCAAAACCCGTGCCTGTGAAGAATTGAAAACAGAATATGAGAAGGAGAAGATACCTAAGCATCAGTTACACCATATTGTTAGTGGTTTGCATCATCTCGTCAGATGTCTGTATTGTTTTTGAATTGATTTCATAGGCTCGTTGCGTACTGATTAATGTGGCCATTTCCTCAACAATATTAACGTTTGACCCTTCGAGGAAATGCTGTAGTAAAAGTCCGTATCCGTCATCTCCAGGTGTTCCCGCCTGAGGTGTACCGGATGAATCCGTGTCTCTAAAAAGATTCCTTCCAACAGCCAGGAGTCCAGCGTTATTTGTAAATGAGACAGTTTCAAAAGTACCAAATTCGGTGCTGTTGGTGTCGTCGCCAATAATACCACTTACCACGCCTGTTTCGCTGATAGTGATGGTGTCCTCACGGGTACCATCTGGAATGGTTATTCCTGGAGTGATCGGGTAGCCATCTGATGTTGTCACACGGCCGGAACTGTCACGTTTAAGTGCTCCTGCTCGCGTATACGCAGTTTCACCATTTGGAAGTTCAACTTGAAGAAACCCTGCTCCTTCTATTGCTATATCAAGAGCATTACCTGTCTGGATGAGATCACCCTGGGTGAAAAGTTTCTGAACTGCAGCAGGGCGAACACCTAGTCCAATCTGTATGCCTGTTGGCGATTCAGTGTCAGTCGAGGTTGGAGAGCCGGGAACTCGAGCAATCTGATACATAAGATCCTGGAAGTCAGCACGGCTCTTTTTAAAGCCTGTGGTTGAAACATTAGCAAGGTTGTTGGCAATAACATCAAGGTTTACCTGCTGGGCATTCATACCTGTGGTGCCTGTCCAAAGTGATCGTATCATGAGAGTCCTTTTGTTCTTAAGTTAAAAAAATTAGCCAATTGTCCCAAGCTCGTCCTGTTTTTGACCAAGCTGTGAATATGCTTTGATGACTTTCTGGTAGGTCTCAAATGTTCTGGTACTTTCCATCATTAAGGCCATTTCCTCGGTCATATTGACATTGGATGTTTCAAGATTGCCGACGGCAAGGTTTGGTTCCTGTAAAAGTGTTTCCTGCCCGTTTTCTTTCAATGAAAACAGTGTGTCAGATTCTCTTTTCAGCAATTTCGTGTCGTTAATTGTATACACCGCTATTTTCCCGATAATGTTACGGGTGCCATCAATGGAAAGGGTGGCTACTTCACCAATACTGTTCACTGAAATTTTTGAGGTTTCGGTGCCAGAGAGGAGTATTGGAGAATTACCTTCATCCAATACCGGCATTCCGTTTCCGGTTAAGAGGGTACCATCCTGAGCAGTTTGAAAGTCGCCACGTCTTGTGAACAGGGTTCCATCCGGGCTTTGAACCTTAAAAAAGCCTTCTCCGTGTATGGCAATATCCAGTGGATTACCAGTGCCTCTTATGGGCCCTTCAGTGAATTCTGTGAAATTTTCACGAACACGACTGAAATTAATGCCCTTAGCCACCTTTGTCTGTTGTTCACCACGTAAAAGTGACTCAAAGCTCATCCTGGATTTTTTGTAGCCAACGGTACTCACGTTGGCCAGATTTGTGGAAATGTTTGCCAATCGTTGTTCTCTTGATATGGCTCCTGCAAGTGCGCTGTATTTTCCTGAAACCATGGTGTTTTTATTGAACTGTTTGGAAAGGGTTAGTACTTCTGTTTCTCTTTATGAATCGGTTGTCCGGGGGCGAATCTTTAGCAAAAGTTAGCTTTTGGCTGTTATGCCAAAGAAAGACTCTTTTCATCATTATCAAACTGTTCCGACTGTCTGTCCAATGCTAAAAGGCTGATCAATTGAGAAATCTCAATGTTAGACATTTCAAGTGTTGCTGCTATCTCTTCCGTGGTCATTCCAGAATGGAACATGCTTTTTGCGTATTCGTAGCGTTCCGGAGGGCGTTGATTGTTTCGAGCAGGAAGAAATGATGAACGGGCTGTGTTGAGTTTGGTTGCCATCTCTGCTTGCTTCAGATTCTTTTGGAAAAGCGCCTCTCTTTTTTTTGATTCATTTTTTAGATAAAGTTGCGTATGGATTTCTGCAATATATTTTGATTGTTCGGTGAGTAATAAGGATTGTTTGGCAGATCGTTTTTGAAGTGCAATGGAACGGAAAAGCAGTAATATGGAAAGTATAAGGAGGGCTACAGTAAGTGATGATTCATTACCCATCATAATCACTACCTTTTGTTGAAACATTTGTTGAAACATTTCCAGCCCCTCAATCAACATTGTTTTTCACCTTTGTTTTGAGTTTTAATAATGCTTGGCTGTGAAGTTGGGATATGCGTCCCTCCGAAACTTCAAGCACCTCTGCAATTTCTTTCTGAGTGAGTTCTTCGTAATAGTAGAGTGAAATAACGAGTTTTTCTTTTTCTGACAGTTGTTCCAATATTTTTGCTATCACATTGGTCAGTTCATGCTGTTCCAGAATTTCCACTGGTGAAGAACTTTTGTGATTATCAATGAGAGCATCCTGGAAAGACCTTCCACTGTCAGAATGATCAAGGGTTTCATTTAAACTGACACAGCCAAGATGGCTAACTTGTCCAAGTAAGTTCTGGTAGTCATCGAGTGAGAGTTCCATCTCATTTGCCATTTCCTGTTCATCCGGCAGGCGACCAAGTTTTCTTTCAAGTTCTGTCATGCATCTGTTGACACTGTTCTGTTTTTCTCTGAGAGATCTTGAAAACCAGTCGAGCTTTCGCATTTCATCAAGGATTGCACCACGAATCCGATATTCGGCAAACGTCTTAAATTTAATCTTTTTTTCAGGCTGGAATTTGTTTGCCGCATGGATCAAACCCATCATACCAGCGCTTCGGATGTCATCACGGTTCATGAAAGCAGGTACCTGGGTAACCATTCTCCCTGCCAGGATATCAACAAGGTAGATATGGTCGGTAATAAGGAGGCTACGATCCTCAGGAATGTGATGTTGTGTATAGGGCATGCCTTATCCTTTTCCACCTATGTCGAGTAATTTTTTCCAGAAAAACTGAACACCGCCTTTAGGTGTTGAGACTGGTTTTTCTGAACAGATAGTTGCGGTAAGAGCATGGAAAGCTGTTGATATTTTAGAAGAAGGATATAAATCTACTATGACACTTTGTTTTCTGATGGCATCAGTCATTTGTTTATCAGCCGGAATGGATCCCAGGAAATCGATGGAAATTTCCAGGTAGCGGTTCGATACCATGGTCAATTTTCGATACACATCAAGTGCTTCATTTTCGTGCTGAATCTGATTCACCACCAGGTTAAAACGTTTTTCGTGATATTGAGTGGAAAGAAGCTTCATCAATGCGTAAGCATCTGTAATTGCAGTTGGGTCAGGAGTGGTTACCACAAGAATTTCCTGGGCTGCGGTGTTGAAATAGGTAACATTTTCGGAGATCCCGGCCTCCGTGTCAATGAGGACGAAATCAAATTCATTGTGCATCTCATCCAGCCCGTCCAAGAGCTTCAGTTTCTGTTTGGAATTTAGTCTGGTAAAGTTTTGGACACCGGATCCGGCAGGTAATATTTTAATTCCATGGGGGCCGTCAGCCAGGATATCGCTAAGCTCACGATCCCCTGCAAAAAAATGATTAAGGTTGTATTTTGGTGCAAGACCAAAAACCACGTCAATATTGGCAAGACCAAGATCTGCATCAAGTATGAGTACTTTTTTACCCATCTTAGCCATGGAAGCTGCTATGTTTGCAACAACTGCAGTTTTGCCTACACCGCCTTTGCCACTGGTTATGGCATACACCCGAGTGGCTGATTTTTGATTGTTTGCTGATAGCGCCGAACTATTCATATTTCTTAAAGTATCGGCTTGATCCTGCACAGCGGAAGCTGAGTTATTCATATGTTAATCCTTTACCGGGGGACATAATAAGCTGGGTCAATGTCTCTTTATCTGCTTGGATAATGTCTTCTGGGACTCTTTGACCATTTGTAATAAATGAAAAAGGTATCTTTTCACGAATCTGTATGTCGAGCAGAAGTCCAAGGCTTGTGCATTCGTCTATTTTAGTGATAATAGTGTTATCGATCCCAAGAATTGAAAAGCGTTGCATTGCCTCAAACAGCTCGTTTTCACGGGTGGTGGCTGAAAGGACAAGGTGTTTTTCAATACAGAGATCCGGTCGGAGGAAAGAGGCGAGCTCTTCAATACAAAGGCCGTCCTGTGGGCTTCGCCCTGCTGTGTCGATAAGTATCAGATCCTTATTTCGTAATTTGAGTAAAGCATTTTCAAATTGTTCCGGACTTAAAACCACTTCCACCTGAATATTCATGATTTCACCGTATACTTTCAATTGCTCAACTGCTGCAATTCTGTATGTATCTATGGTGATAAAACCAATATTTGACGCGTGATTACTGAGAAAACTTGCAGCAATTTTAGCAAGAGTTGTTGTCTTGCCAACTCCAGTAGGGCCAACAAGTGTCATCCTCTGCTGCTTTTTTTCTTCTTTGAATATATCACTATTCACATGAATCAAATCAGATATGGTTTTAGCAACGAATTTTTGTTGTTTGAAGGGATCCGAAAGTTCTTCCAGAGTTAAGGACTCTTTGGCGAATGTTGAAATCGTCTGGGTGGTACCCTGGCTGATGCCGTAATCGAGAAGTCGCTGTTGCAAAGACCTGAGAGGACTGTCATCTGATATAGGAAGGTCTTGTCCTGATGTGAGGACAGATGCCTGACGTGAAGAATTAATTCGAAGCATCTCCTGACCAAGGTTTTTTATCATTCCTTTGAGTTCGTTTACTTCAGACTGCAAATCCGGATGATTGTCAGTCGGGATACCTTGTGCTGGAAGTGTCGGGGAGGGGGGCTCGTTATTGGGAGATTCTGTGCGGTTTAGCTGCAGGGCCGAATTGTATGTGAGGGAGACGGCATCTTTAACAGTTGAGGCAGTCGTTTCTGCTTCGGATTCCTGTTTGTTGTCATTGTTGAAGGAGGTACCGCCTTTGTGAGGCCAGGAGGTATCAATGGCTGCAGTAATTTCAAAATATTTCTTACTAAGTAAACCCAGTTTTCCTGAACGTATGGTTTTGGTTGACAGAATAAGGGCATCAGGTCCCAATTCATCTTTCACCATTTGGAGGCCAGTGGCTATATCCTGAGATTCAAAGATCTTAACTTGCATCTAAGTTCACGCTGCCAATGGATCGTATTTTAATATTTGGAAGAATCTCGTTATGAGAAATAACAACCAGCTGTGGGTAGTATCGTTCTGTGAGTTTTCTCACATGGGGGCGAATTTGTGGTGCGGCCAGAAGTGTTGGACGCTGTCCCCCATCAAAAAGTGGGATGGCTTCTCCAATGGAATCAAGAATCAGTTGGGCTTTTTCCGGGTCAATTGCAAGGAAGCTGCCCGTTTCCTTGTGTTGTACTGATTGTGCGATTTCGTCTTCAACACTTTTTGCAAGGGTGATCAGTGGAATAACTTTTTGAACTGCAAGATCCTGACTGATGCTTCTGGCGAGCGCATGGCGTACATATTCGGTGAGGATGTCAGTGTCTTTGGTTACTGGCGCCCAGTCAGCCATGGATTCTAAAATAGTTCGTAAATCACGAATGGAAACCCCTTCGGAAAGGAGGTTTTGCAGAATCCGCATGATGGTTCCAAGATTGAGGATATCAGGAACCAGTTCTTCAACAAGTTTTGGATAGGTTTTGGCAAGATTGTCAACGAGGTTTTGAACTTCCTGTCTGCCTATCAGTTCGTGGCCATGCAGTTTTATGATTTCTGATATGTGTGTGGCCATGACAGTTGTACAATCAACAACAGTGTATCCGGCAATCTGGGCACGTTCCTTTTTATCTTCAGTAATCCAGATTGCAGGAAGACCAAATGCAGGTTCTTCGGTTGGGATACCTTTGATCTTTTCTGTCACCATACCTGGGTCCATTGCCATAAAATGCCCTGGAAGCATTTCTGCACTGGCTACTTCAACACCTTTTAAAGAAAGTGTGTACTGATTCGGAGCAAGCTGTAGATTATCATTGATATGAACGGGAGGAACGATAAAACCATTGTTTGTTGCAAACTGTCTGCGAATGGATTGGATGCGGACCAGTAATTCACCATCCTGTGCTGCATCAACAAATGGTATGAGTCCGTAACCCACTTCGAGTTGTAAAAGGTCAACGTTGAGGAGTTCCTCATAGTTTTCTTCTTTTGGTGGAAGAGGTTCCGCTGCTTCTTCTTCCTCAACTTGTTCTTCATGAAGTTTTGCCGTTTTTTCCAGTTGAAAGGCTGTAAAGGCGAGGGTTGCAGAGATTACAAGAAATGGAATAAATGGCAGGCCGGGGATGAGTGCAAGTATCAAAAGAATAACTGAAACAACCCAGAAGGCAGATGAATACCTGCTGAACTGTTGCTTTATGTCGGTACCGAAATCTTTATCGCCCGTGGAACGTGTTACCAGAAGGCCAGCTGCGGTGGAAATGATAAGCGCGGGTATCTGACCAACCAGACCATCTCCAACGGTGAGGATAGTATAGTTTGCGGCAGCTTCTGCCATCGGCATTCCTTTTTGGAGTACACCAATAACAAAACCTGCGCCAATATTAATAAGAGTAATAATGATACCCGCAATGGCATCACCTTTTACAAATTTTGACGCACCGTCCATTGCTCCGTGAAAACTGGCCTCATTACTAATCTCTTCCCTGCGAGTTCGTGCTGTATCTTCATCGATGAGTCCTGCATTCAGATCAGCATCGATGGCCATCTGTTTTCCGGGCATGGCATCGAGCGTAAAACGGGCTGCGACCTCTGCAACACGTCCGGCACCTTTTGTGATTACCATGAAATTAATAAGCACAAGAATGATGAAAATAACCAGACCAACTACGTAATTACCACCAACGACAAATTGTCCAAAAGACTGAATAACAGATCCTGCAGCAGACGGTCCCTGATCACCTTTAAGTAAAATAAGGCGGGTGGAGGCAACATTTAATGAAAGCCTAAAAAGGGTTGTGGCGAGCAGTATGGCGGGGAAGATAGAAAAATCTATTGCTTTGACGGTAAAAAGGCTGATGATTAGAATGAGCAGGGCAATGGTTATGTTCATGGAAAGGAACAGGTCAAGCACTAAAGAGGGAAGTGGGATGATCATGATCATCAGGATGGCCACAAGGCCAAATGCGGCCATGACATCTGCACGTTGAAGCAGATTTCGCCACGATAATCTGCTGAGTATACCTTCCTGACCTGTCAGTTCCATTGCTGTTTCTTTGTTTTATTTTTTAAAGAGTAAACATGTGCTAAAATTTCAGCCACTGCCTTAAACATTTCCTCAGGGATTGCTGCCCCTAGATCTATTTCATGCAATAACCGAGCCACAGGAGGGTTTTCTATAAGGGGGATTTCGTTTTCCCTGGCGATTTCCCGTATTTTCATGGCAACATGATCTGCACCTTTTGCTATGATAACAGGAGCATCCATGGTCGCTGTTTCATATTTAATGGCAATGGAGAGATGGGTAGGGTTTGTAATAACAACATCAGCATCCGGAACCTCTGCCATCATACGCTTGCGTGCCATTTCCTGCTGAATTCGTCTGATTTGTCCTTTGATATAAGGGTCACCTTCCATCTCCTTGAACTCTTCTTTCACTTCCTGCTTGGTCATTTTCATTTTTTCTCCCATTTCATAACGTGTATAGAGAAAATCAATGGCAGCAATGATGATTAAAATACCACATACTTTGGCGAGGATAAGGGTGGAGGAGCGCCCCAGGAACATAATTGTTTCAGTGACATTGGTTTCAGCCAGAATCAAAGCCTCTTCAAAAGTACTGTATACGGTTGCGTATGCAATCCAGCCAATGAGAAGTACTTTAAGGACCGATTTGACAAGATCCACCAGGCTTTTCATGGAAAACATCCGCCCAAAACCTTTTATTGGGTTCAGTTTCGAGAAATCTGGAGTTAATGGCTGGGTGGTGAAGAGCCAGCCAATCTGAAAGACGCTTGAGAAAAAGCCAATAACCATAACTAAAAAAAATAAGGGGAACAGGAGTATTGCCATTTCCTTAATAACAAAAAGAGTGAGGTTGTAAACATCCTCAGGGCTGCCGTCGAAGGAACCTAAATTGCCCCAGACACTGGAAACTAATAGAGATAATCCATTCCAGAAGTTGGGCATATAGAATATCCACAGGAGCAATATAAAAGTGAACAACATTGCTGTCTGCACCTCTTTACTTTGTGCGACTTGGCCCTTTTTTCTAAAATCAGCTCTTCGTTTCGCCGAGGGTTCTTCTGTTTTTTCACCACCACTGGTGGATTCTTCAGCCATATAATACGTTTATGTAGTTAATGTGATATTGTTTTGAGCTGTATGCCGTTTTCCGTCAATTGGATCGATTTGGCGCCTTACTCCTGAAAAGCTGTAATAAAAAACAAGAAAATCAAAAGTGTTTTAAACTCAAATTGTTTGCATAAGCAACAGATAGCGAACGAAGAGAGACCTTCGAGGTACTTACTTGCGGTTTATCCGCGTTAGAAATAATATGCAAATATTTAGCCAAAAGGGGAAAGGTGTGAATAATGGTGTGGTTTTAGTTGAGCAATTGCAGAATGGTGTGAATACGCTCTCCAAGATTGTCAAATTCTCGTCTTATCAATGAACTGACGAGGGGAAGTGTCAAAGCAATGACGGTAAAGGAGATGGCAATGTTCAAAGGAAATGAGAGCAGAAATACGTTTAGTTGGGGGAACACTCTTGCAAGGATACCAAGAATTAGACCGGAAAGAAGAAGTACCGCAAGGATAGGTGCGCTGAATTGGATTCCCAGCATGAAAATTCGAGATGATAACTGCATAAGAAACGGTATGGCATCACCTGAAATGTTAAAAACCCCAGGAGGAAGTATTTTATACGATTCAACGGCGACCTGAAAAAAAATGTGGTGTCCATCGATTGCCAGGAAAACAAGGATAGCAAATACATTTTGAAATTGGGAAATGAGTGCAAGCTGTCTTTTACTTGTGGGATCAAAGACATTTGCCGCTGCAAAACCCATCTGATATCCAATGATTGTGCCGCCATATTCCACAGAGGTAAAAATCATTCGTGCAACAAGTCCTATCATGCTGCCAAGCAAAACTTCTGTGATCGCAAGAAGAAGAAATGACCCGATTTCAAAATCAACAGGAGGGATTGTTGGTTCCATCACAGGAAAAAGAACCAGTGAGAACATAATAATCAGACCAGCTTTTAGTTGCATTGGCGTCTGGTTCGCAAGAATGATAGGAATTGCAGCAATAAAACCGGCAACTCGTGCAAGGCAGATGAGGTAAATCTGAAATTCGTTTATGGGGATAAGTTGGATATCCACAAAAGATTAAAACGTTGCGATGGTTGTGAAAATTTCTGCTGAAAATGATGTCATGCTGTGAATCATCCAGGGCGTCATGAGAAGAAGTGTAATAAAGACGGCAACAATTTTAGGGATAAAGGTAAGGGTCTGTTCGTTGATCTGGGTTGTGGCCTGAAAAACTGAAACGATAAGACCTATGATCATCCCGGCAAGAAGCATTGGTGCTGCCATCATAAGAGTAATCTGTATAGCCCGTCTGCAAATATCTATAATAAATTCGTCAGTCATATCATCCCTGAAAACTTTTTATGAGGGAACCTACGATTAGGGCCCATCCGTCAACTAAAACAAAAAGGAGCAGTTTAAACGGCATGGAAATAATCACAGGGGGCAGCATCATCATTCCCATGGACATGAGAATGGAAGCTACGATCATGTCGATCACCAGAAAAGGAATATAGATCATAAATCCCATCTGAAAAGCACGTTTGAGCTCAGACAACATAAATGCGGGAATGAGAGTCATGGTTGGTATGTCATTTTTGTCATAGGGCTCCGTTGTCATGGTTATGTCAGACAGCATGGAAAGTTCTGATTCCCTGACCTGGGAGAACATAAAATCCCGCATTGGTTCAACAGCTTTATCAAGTGCATCCTGCTGGCTAATCTCTTCTGCAAGATATGGTTGAAAGGCTTCATCATTAATTCTGTTAATGGTTGGAGCCATGATAAAAAAACTAAGGAAAAGCGAAAGACCAATTATTACCTGTGTAGGAGGCATGTTCTGGGTTCCCATCGCCATTCGTACAAACCCGAGAACAATGACAATACGGGTGAAGCAGGTTGTCATAAGCAGAATGGCAGGTGCAATGGAGAGAATAGTCAGGAGAAATAAGACCTGAAGCCCTGTCGATACCTGCTGGGGATTTTTCGCATTTTCAATGCCAAAACTGATTGTGGGAACATTTACAGCATGGCATATTGAGGGGCTGATCAGGATGACTGCAATGACAAAGAGAAGACACACTCCAGGAATAATTGTAGAGATCTTGTGAGAAATTTTACTGTTCATTTTGTTTTGCAGCAGCAAGATTTTCCTGGAATGATTGGTCTTTGCTCTTCTCAAGGGGGGATATCAATGTGATATTGTCACCACTGAGCCCAAGTAAAAATTCCTGCCCGTCAACTTCCACAAGACAGAGTGATTTTTTAGGCAGGATATGACGGACTTCCCTGATCTGTATTCTAGAGTTATTGTTAGCCCCAACAAAAGAAAATCTCTTTTTCATAAGCGCATAGATAATTAAGATAACACCAGATACAATAAGTAATCCCCAGAGCATTCTAAGACTTGCTGAAACAAGTGAGGGGTCAGTACTTTCAATCATAACCTTAAGACCTATCCGAGCTGTTCAATACGATTGACAGGGCTAACAACATCTGTCAGGCGTATGCCAAATTTGTCACCAATCATAACAGCTTCTCCTTTGGCGATGAGGCGTGAGTTAACATACAAATCAAGGGGGTCACCGGCAAGTTTATCCAGTTCGATGACATAACCTTCTCCCATTTTAAGGAGATCTTTTAACAGGATTTTACTCCGACCAACTTCTACAGATATTTGCAATGGAACATCGTACAGAAATTCCAGTCCCCGTTCGGACTGGCATGCATTCTCGGCTGCTGCGGCCCGAGGTTCCTGGCTTTCTGAAACGGGGGCTGCCTCCATCTCTGAATCGTCGAGTAGTTCCTTAATCTCCTCAGGCTGTGGCTTTGAGCTGTCTTGCATATCATCATTTTCCATATTATTCTCCTTGATCATAAACGCCTGTCAGGTGGATGGCCTTCATTCCACCGATTGTTCCGGGAATGGCGAAGAATTTAAGATTTTCTTCAACAAGTATTTTAAGTGGTGAATTGGGGTCGTAATCAATATTGAGTACATCGCCCTTTTTAAATTTCATTACCTTGTGCACAGGCATGGTTATCACACCCGACTGGGCAATGACGTTGGCACTCATTTTATTAATCTCTTTGATCAGGACATCATGCCATCCTGACTGGCGCACTGTTTTAACTGTTAAGAGATCTCGAAGTTCATCCCGTAGAGGATCAAGAGTTGCAACGGGGAAAACAAGGTCAAATGAGCCTGTTAAATTTCCTACTTTTATTTGAAAGTGTCCAGCGAGTACATCTGCGTCAGGTTCCGCAATGGATACAAGTCTTGAATTTGATTCAACTTTAACAATTGATGATTCGAGTTCCACTATCTGTTCCATGGATTTATCAATATCTTCACAGGCCTTAAGCATGACAGATTTCAGAACATTTAATTCGATTGTGGTTGGCTTGCGATCAAGATGTAAAGGTGACATCTCAGTTGCAGCGCCAAGCATGACCTCTATTAGTGAAAAACAGAGTTCTGAATCGAGCACCATGAGAGCTCCATTTTTCAGGGGCTCCATACTTAAAACACCTATGGCACCGGCTTCTTTTTGTGAAAGCAGGTACTCCTGAAATTCGAGGGAATCAATACCGGTACGGGTGAGTGTAACAGTTCTCTGGAGTTGGTTGGTAAGTGTTATTCCAAAATTGGTAGAAAAATTATCGAGGATGATATCGAGATTTGGAATGCGTTGTTGTTTATCAGACGAACCAGCCATCTTAAAAAGATTCAGTGGGGTAACATTTGCTGTATCGACGGAAGAATCGTTTCCCTGGAGGTCGGTGGAGACCTTTCCGCTTTTGATTCCTTCAAGTAACTCAGCAATCTGCTCTTTATTTAGAATTGGTTCCACTGCGATTCCCTGTAATTATTGGACAACAAAATCAGTAAAATAAATTGCTTTAACTTTTCCCTTTTGGAGGAAGGAGTTGATCTTTGAAAGCATTTCAGCCTTAAGCTGTTTTTTGCCCTGTAAATCCTGGAGTTCTTCGTAGGTTTTATTGCCAACAAGCAGTAAAATAGCATCCCTTATTTGTGGCATCCGTTTGTTGGTTTCTTCCAGCGCTTCTTCTTTGCTTAATTCCAGTGTGAGTGAGGCTTTCACATAATGACGATCCTCTTCGCTGATAATATTGACAATGAATTCCTTGATCTCAACCATGGGGCCAATTTCAGTGCTCTGGGTGATTTCGGGAACTGGAACAGCAAGACCCGGGTCAATAACTTCTTCTTCAACAGGATCTGGTTTCAGGAGGAAAAAGTAAGCGGCACCTCCAATAACAAGCAATAAAATAACCGCCGCAGCAATGATGATAATAAGTTTCTTCTTACCACCACCACCTTCCTCACTGCCTTCTTCATTTGTTTCTTTCTTTTTATCTTCTTTTGCCATGATATCGTCCTTTTGGGTTAAAGTGGAAGTTCTCCGGCTTTTACACTTTTTGATCCAAGTCCTAAGGTGTTGTTGGTTCGGAGTACGAAATCAACCCTTCGGTTTTTTGCCATATTTGCTTCATTTGTATTGGGGGCAATTGGCCTGTCTGCTCCATAACCAATTGCCGACATCCGATCCAACGGAAGGTGATTTCCTCTTTTGAAGAAACGCATGATGGAAACTGCTCTGTCGGTGGAGAGATTCCAGTTCCCAATTTTATTTTTGGAAACAGGGGTTGAGTCAGTGTGGCCTTCAATTCGTAATCTCATGGGCAGTGGACGAATGATATCAGCAAGATTTCTGAGCGTTGGGTAAGCAGTGGGGGATACAGTTGAGGATCCTTTTTCGAATAGAATAGTATCGTTAATTCGCAGGATAATGGTACCATCTTCTTTCTTGATTAGTTCCACTTCTTCTGGAATGTTGTCAGATTTCAATTGTGACTGGATACGCTTATAAACTTTAGCGGCCATTTCATTCTGTATGGGTGTAAATTTGGAAACTGGTGGTGATGGTATTATTGGTATGGAAAATTTGCTAGGTGCCGGAAGTGAATGGGCCCCAAAAGCGTTCCTGATGGAGGCCGATGCTTCAGTAAATTTAACTTCTTCCATATTAGCCATTGAGAGTAAAAGAACGAAAAAGGTTAGAAGCAGGGTAACCAGGTCTGCAAAGGTTGTCATCCAGGCAGGTGCACCTTCAACACAGACACATTTCGGGCATTTTACTTCTTCAACAGGTGCTTTTTCGTCATCAGCCATGATTGCAGTACTCTCTTACTTAAATGTTGATTCTCTTAATTTAGGGGAGATAAAGGCATGAAGTTTCTGTTCCATTATCCTTGGATTTTCACCTGATAATATCGATTGCATCCCCTCAATAATCAGATTTTTCATCAAAGCCTCCGATGCGGCTCTGTTTTTTAACTTACCAGCCATTGGAGCACAGAAAACATTGGCAAGGACAGCGCCATAAAGGGTAGTAAGCAGCGCAACGGCCATGGCAGGGCCAATGGAGTCAGGATCAGACATGTTCATAAGCATTTGCACAAGACCAATCAATGTTCCGACCATACCCATGGCAGGGCCATAACCGGCTAGGGATGTGAAAATATCCTGTCCTTTGTCATGTCGTTCTGCAAGGTAATCAACTTCGATGGTGAGCATTGCTTTTAATGTCTCAGGCTCCTGCCCATCAACAGCCATTTGCATGGCTTTTATGAGGAAATCATCTTCAATGCCGTCCATCATTCCCTGAAGAGACAGTATTCCTTCTTTTCTGGCTTTGTTCGCAAATTCCATGAGTTGAACGATGAGTCCATAAGGATCCTCATCTTTGTTCAGGACTGTTTTTTTTGCAATGGCAAAGGCACCAAGAATATCTGATAAAGGGTAATGGACAAGAGCTACACCAATGGTTCCACCGAAAACGATCAATCCCGATGGAACGTTAATAAAAATCCCAAGCGGTCCACCCTGGAGAATGGCCATTAGCATCAGGCCACAAGCAAGAGCTAAACCAATTAATGTTCCTATATCCAAAGAGACTTCCTCCACTACAAAATAGATTATTTAATGCTGTTTATTTTAATCTTATATTCTGGCGTATTAAAAAACAATGCAAAAAATATTCCTGATTTTTAAGTACCTTGGGTTTGGGTGTTACTTGCTGTAATATCGTGATAAAATGTTTGGCTCTCAAGGGGGGATGCGAAAAGAGGTGTCAAATTAATGACAGGTATTGAAGTGCAGGATATGACAAAACGGAAACATAAAAAAAGCTCTTCCCGGATTGGGAAGGGCTCTTTTTATAAAAACGTATTTGCTAAAACTGTGTTCTTATCGTTTTAGATTAATTAAGTCTCCAAGGAGTTCATCAACTGTGGTGATTATTTTGGAGTTTGCCTGAAATCCTCTTTGAATTGTAATCATTTTTACAAATTCTTCACCCATATCAACATTGGACTGTTCCAGGGAGTTAGTGAAAATATTTCCAAGCTCGGGACCTGGGAGTCCACTACGTGCAGGTCCTGATTGTTGTGTTCCAACAAACATATTTGAACCGACTAGTTCAAGACCGCCAGGGTTGGAAAATTTTGCAAGAACAAGATTTGAGATCTTTACCTGTTCACCATTGGAGTAAGAAGCAACTATAGCTCCTTCACCATCGATACCAACATTTGTTAGACTTCCAGCTCCGTAGCCATTCTGATCCTGCGAGATAATAGTAGAAGCACTGTTAAATTGTGTTGTATCGAAAGTTATGCTGACAGCAGTATCAGCTGAACCATTGGCCCAGGCAAGATCCGCAGCTGGAATAAAACCCAGACCATTAACACCTGGAGGAGCAGGAGTGGGAACCGGCTCAGGCATAGGGGGATTGAGTAGACCATCCTGGCCAAAAGTTATTTGTCCACGAGGTGCAGCACCTGCAGCATCTCCTAGGAGATTGCCTGCATCGTCTTCTGCTGTGAAATTCCAATTCCAGGTATTGGCCGCGGCATCTTTTCTAAAATAAAGCGTCACCAGATGGGGTTCACCAAGGGTGTCATAAGTGGTGGTAGATGCAGAATAATTAAAAGTTGATGGATCCGCAGGATCAAAAGCTGGTGCGGCAGGAAGAACTTCAGCGTTGGCGTCAAGATTTGTGTTCATGGTAATGGTATCTGTTACTTTCGCTGGAACCAGACCAACATTTTGAACTACGATATCTGTAGGATCACCAGCGATAAGATTGCCATTGGCATCAAATGGTTTTCCCTGAACATGAAAACCTTCGGGGGTAACCAGAAAACCCTCTTCGTCGAAACGAAAAGCTCCTGCTCGAGTATAATAAGGAGTGTCTGATCCCGTTTCCTTGAGCATGAAAAAACCTTCACCTTCAATTGCGACATCGGTGTCGGAGGTCGTTGATTCAAAGGTTCCCTGACTGAAGACGTTGTCTATTTTTGAGATATTAACACCACGACCTACTTGTGAAGCCCCGCCAGATCCATAGATATTTGAGGAGAGCAGGTCTGAAAAAATAGTTCTGGAATTTTTAAATCCCAAAGTGTTGGTGTTGGCTAGATTGTTACCCACAACACTCATTGCCTGTGAATTTGTATTAAGTCCACTTATTCCGCTATATAGTGCACTGGTTATACCCATGGATGAGTCCTCTCTTATATTTAAATAGATTTTGACGTTACTTTATCCAGCTAGCTGGTGCTGGAGTATGTCTTGTTCAATCTGGTCTTCATCCGTGGGAGCAGATCCGTTTGTTTGTTGAGATGTTGACGTCCCTGTAACACCTTCTGTTATATTTTCTACAACTTCATCGACGACACCATCGACGGCCTCATCTACTTGCGATTCATCCTCAGTATCTTCTTCAGCAACTGTATTATGTAACTGTTGAGGTTTATAAACAGCAATGATCAGGTCAGCACTGATTTCTGCGCCGGCAAGTGTGTGGATCATAGCTTCACCGGATTCACTACTGAAATCAACACCGGTGACTTCAGATTGCACAAGTGGTGAAATTGCAATTGTGGAGTTTTCTCCAGCTGCACTTGCCTGGAGGACTATATCATACTTACCGGGAGGTAATGCATTTCCATCCTCGTCAAGACCGTCCCATTCAAGAAAATGGTCACCTTTTGTCATTTCAGTGGGATGGAGTGTTGCAACGGTTGATCCGGTTTCATCCTGGATAGTCATGGAGACTGATGAGGCCGTTCCGTCAAGCTGGTAACCAACTTTTACAGGGGAACCATCAAGGGTAAAGCTACTGTCAGCATAGACTATCTCTTGCCCAATGAGGCCCATGGTTGCAAATTTATCGGATTGCAATTGAGTATTTGCCAGGGTATCCATGGATTTATTGAGATTTTGTAGTTGTTCCAGGGAACTGAATTCTGCGAGTTGTGATGTGAATTCGGTGGCATCATCAGGATTTAACGGATCCTGATTTTGTAACTGCGCCACAAGGAGAGTCAAAAAATCCTCTTTGCCCATGATGTCTTCATCACCGGTTTTTGTGTACGTTGGTGTTGAGTTGGGGGTAACCTGTGGGGCAAATATTTCAGCAATATCTGTCATTATGTTATTCCTTGTCTAATGTGGATCTGTTTTAGACTGTGAGGTTTACTCCTGACGCATCATCATTTTCCAGAGAATCTTTCTGTGAATCCATTAAAACATCAAATGTTTCATTCTTTCTTGAAGACGATCCGTTGGGGCTAAACTCCTGTTGTTGGGAGCCAAATTGCTCCTTGAAGAAATCTTTTTGTTGCTCTCCATCGGCGTTTATGGATATTTCAAAGGCATCAACTGTAAAGCCCTGATCTTCAAGTACAGTTCTCAGGCGAAGCATATTCTTGTCAAGTACGTCAAGGACCTGCTGACTCTGGGCCACAATGTTTGCCTTTATGGAATCACCTTCCACAAGGATATCAATTTTTAATGATCCAAGTTCGGCAGGGTTCAGTTGCATACTAAGCTTACTGGTTTGCAACCTGGGATTAACATTGAAGCGTTGAATCAAGTTGTTGACCAGTTCTTTTTCCGGCACAGGGATGTTTGCACCTGGTGCCAGTTTACCCTCAATGCTGAAACTTGGATCGTTAATTGTTGAGATCTGCCCAAGTTGCTGCCCAAATAGTGAGTCCACTGGCTTTGTATTTAGAGGTGTTGTGTTTTGAGATATGGCAGTTTGTTGGATTTCCTGTTTGTTTTGTTGGTCAGAGTTCTTTTGTCCATCATGGTTCTTTCCAGGGGTTTCGTTTCTGTTTTCTTTTGACTGGTCAATTTTCGCATTCAGATATTGTTCTGAAACTTCCTGATGGGCACCTTCAAGTTTAGCACTTTTTTGTGTGGAGATTGTGGTTTCGTCAACCTCTGTTACAGGAATGCCGACCTGTTTTGCCTGAATTTCAGTGCCTTTGGTATCAGTCAATACCGGGTTGGATAGATTTTTCAGACTGTCCACCTGGTTAAGACCTTTTTCCTGTGTGAGGTCATTTCCACGAATGATAATTGCTCCACTCTCTTTTCCCTGATCCAGGATTTCTTGAATTTGTTGCAGAAGTATACTCTCTGCCTTTGAAGGTGTATCTGTTAAATTGTTTTCTCCCGGTAAGGGGATGGCTGATTGCGTTCCTGCAGCATCAGGTTTAAATAAAGACTGTGATTGAAGCCGGTTGTGTTCTTTTGTCTGTTCTGGGATTGCAGTTTTGTCAGTATTTAAAACTGTATTGTCAGCGTTGTCTGTAACAAAGGCAGACGCTGTTCCATCAAATAAAGAACTCTCATAATTTTCGATGTCTGATTCCGATTCCTGATCGGGCTGCTTTGGTGCATTTTCTACATTTGCCACAGCTTCATCCATAACAGGAGTAAATTCTCCACTGGCGTCTGACTGCACATCTGGCATGCCTTCTTGAGGGGCAACAGGGCTTAGAGTTGCATTACTGGAATTTAAAGGAAATGCTTCCATTCTTAGTTACTCCACCTTGATGGTAGTAAATGTTGTGCTGAGTTGGGATGCTTTGAGCCTATCCATTCGGTCAAGAATTTTTGCTGCTGATTTAACTTTCATATTCGCCAGGAGATCTGCAGCAAGCTGCTCATCGATTGTTGCCATTGCAAGGGCTGCACGATCAGGGGTCATTTTTGCGTATATGAGACTCAAATCTTTTGTTTTTTTAACCTCTTGAACGTTTTTCTCAGCTAATAAAGTTTCTATTTTTGCTTGTATCTCTTTTAATTCAGCGAGCTTTTTATCAAGTAGCTCAATTTTCTTATCGGCCTCTTTCTGAAGAGTCTTTAGCTCCTTCTCCTTTAAAGCGATTACTTTTCTCTCTTCTTCAAGATTATCACGTTCATTTTGCAGCACAGCGTAGATACGTCTTTCTTCTACGGATTTGAATGTTTTCTGTTCGTCCATCGCCGGGGACTGTTCCCCAATCGCTTGTGGGGCAGGTTTTTGTTCTGTTTCAGATTTGATTTTCTCTTCTGCCAAAAGAAGCGGAGAAGAGAACAGATTAAACAAAAGTATGGTAAAAATTTGATACAATATGAATTTAAAATACATGGGAACTCCTTAACAAAGTATGATGATGCCGGAAAAGATGGGAGTTATCAGTTGATTTCACGATCATGATGGAGAATGGCAATTTCATCAAGCATTGCGGCTTCCTTTTTGTTGATATACTCTTTCCATGTTCTGTTTTGCTGTTCTTTCAATGCCGTGAGCGTTTTATGATCTTTCGCCTTCTCAAGTAATTTCAATTGTTTTTGTTGTAATATTTTTTGTTTACTTTCATGGTTTTTTTTGAGAGTAAGAATTTCTCCACGCTGGTACTGGATGCGTTCTTCATAGCGAGAGAGGTCTTCTACGGAGATACCCTTAAATTGTCTGCTTTCCAGCTCAACAATCAGCGTTTGCAAGTCATTTTGAGCAGTCTCAAACGCCTCTGTAGCCAGCTTTACAGCAAGTTGAGCCCTTACAACTTTTCCGAGAGCCAGATCTTTCTCGCGTTTTCTATATTGAAGAATGGAATCCAGTGAAAATGCTTTAGGTGGCATGGCTTAATACACTTTAAATATGATGGACTCGTAAAAACTCTTCATCTCCTTCGTTACTGCAAATTTATAATCTTTTCCACGTACCTTAGTACGCTGAAAAGATAATAAATTTCCGTGCCTCGGATATGAAGTTTTTTACAAGTCCATCATATTTAAAGTGTATTAAGCCATGCCACCTAAAGCATTTTCACTGGATTCCATTCTT
>CAMZLK010000039.1 GCA_947311475.1 uncultured Desulfocapsa sp. | reverse complement strand
TGCTTTATCCGGTTTGTAATTAATTCTTGATATTATTTTAATGCATGATAAACTCGTAAAAAGGTCAATTGAGAGATGGCTAAGTAAAAAACTTCACCTGCTTCGTTGCTGCATTTTTTGTTTAATTACGACGTACCCTAGTACGCCGAAATCAAACAAAAAATACGCGCCTCGCATCTGAAGTTTTTTACTTAGCCATCTCTCAATTGACCTTTTTACGAGTTTATCATGCATTAAAATAATATCAAGAATTAATTACAAACCGGATAAAGCAAAGTATAATAGCCTTCGGAAAAAAGTCTCTTTTAAAAAGAACAATTTTGGCAGAAACAAAAAAATGATCATCGACTTTCATACCCATGCCTTCCCGGATACGATTGCGGCAAAAGCCATTCCCTCCCTTGAAAAGGCTGGGAATATCACGGCCCATACCATGGGAACAGTCGGTTCTCTTCTTGCTTCGATGGATCTGGCGGGGATTGAGCGCAGTATCATCTGCTCCATTGCCACCAAACCGGAACAGTTTGAAGCCATTCTTAACTGGTCGCGCGAAATCAGCAGCGATCGTCTTATTCCCCTGCCATCTATCCATCCGGGTGATCCACAATGTATAGAGCGGGTTTATATGGTACAGCGGGAAGGTTTTGCAGGAATCAAGATGCATCCCTATTATCAGAATTATTTCTTAAATGAAGAAAGGCTTACTCCATTTTATGAGGCCCTTAGTGATACCGGCCTGATGCTGGTCATCCATTGCGGATATGATATTGCCTACCCCCGTATCCGGTGTGCGGACCCTGCTGGAGTCCTTTCTCTCCATAATCGTTTTCCCCAATTACGCCTCATCGCTACCCACTTTGGAGGCTGGGACATCTGGGATGAAGTGGAAGAGATCCTCATTGGCAAAAAAATTTATATGGAAATCTCTTTTGCCCTCCATTACCTTAAGGAGGAACAAGTTGTACGAATGTTGAATAAGCACCCGCCGGAATACCTTCTTTTCGGCAGTGATTCACCATGGATTGATCAAACAGAATGTATTACAAAATTAAAAGCATTACCACTTGGCAACAGACTACTCGATAGAATTTTAGGTAAAAATGCAATACAACTCCTGCAGGAATGCGCATGACTGAAATCCCGGACATCTCCAGAAGACATTGCGACTCCTGTGGAAAATCTCTCCCAGATGGCGAATTATTTTATCATTGTCGTACGGAAGTCATTGCAGCCAAAGATGAAACCATTCCCAACCTGAAACACCCGGACAAACTCATCGCACAGGCGCTATCGGAGATTGCCGGAAAAGACGAAAATGAACTCCTCGACGAAATTTACCAGGAGATCATCCTCCAACTCTGCCCCAACTGCCGTATAATCCTGCTGAAACATATCAATGCTATGCTGCACAAAGGGTGTAAGAATTGTGCAAAATGCGGGCCTCAGCCAACAAAGAAAAAAGGGAAGCTTTTGAAGTTTCCTTCCCATACTGCCAAAGACTGAATACCTTGTCCAACAGCCTGAAGTAACACCAATCCTGAGCCTACTCACCTTCTCTCTTTTGTCATTTGATCCAGTAAATCCAGTGGACTGGTTGCAGGATTCCTCATGTTTTTAACCACATGAGTGTAAATCATGGTTGTTTCCACGCTCTTGTGCCCGAGATAATCCTGGATCTGACGAAGATCCACACCATTGAGCAAAAGATGGGTGGCAAAACTGTGACGGAGGGTATGGACTGAAGCAGGTTTAACCAGACCCGCATCTCTCACAGCTTTTTTCATTGCCTTCTGAATAGTGGCATCACTTACATGATGGCGCCTGGTCTTCTTGCTCCGGGGATCAACGGAAAGACGCGCACTGGGGAACACGTACTGCCACCCCCATTCCCTGCAGGCAGAAGGATATTTTCGATCCAGGGCACCTGGCATATACACTTCACCGAACCCATCTGCCAAATCCTGTTCATGAAGCTTTCGTACTCTTGCCAGATGAACCTGCAACTCCGACTGAACCAGAGCCGCGAGAACGGTGGATCGATCCTTATCACCTTTCCCGGAACGTACAAACAAAAGATCCTGATCAAAATCCAGATCCTTCACCCGCAATCGTCCGCATTCACTGAGACGAATTCCAGAGCTGTAAATAAGCCTTAGAATCAGCCCGCTGGTTCCCGTTACATGGTAAAAAAGTGTTTTCACTTCCATGGGCGACAGGACAAGAGGCAGCTTTTTTCCAATTTTTGAGCGAAGGGTTGTTTCCATATCCTTCAGCTCAACCTTCAAGACATGACGACAAAGAAAAAGCAGAGCACTGAACGCCTGATTTTGTGTCGATTTTGAGGCTTTCCGTTTTGTAGCAAGATGTGACAGGAAATCCTTTATAAGTTCTGGTGAAACATGAACCTCATTTCCAGACTCTCCCCCGCCCCTGCATTGGACGGAATAAGCAAAAAACCTTTTGCACCAGTTCAAATAAGCCTGCTCAGTCTTGTAGGCATAGTGTTTGATCCTCATCCATTCTCTCAGATCAGCCAGGGCCTGTGCTCCATTAAACACACCTGGAGCATCCATCTGTGAAGCATTTTCTTTTACAGCAACCGATTGGACAGAAGTGTAAAAATTGAGAAAATACAGCCTTATCGCCTGATCAGCCTGATCTATCTGCCAGTCTGCTATTTTAGGCTCAGTCGCAAGTTTATCAAGAAACTGAGGAAGCTTCTCTTCCCATTTAATACCTTTGAAGGACGCTTCACTGGACAAATACTTACGAACCCAATGAATAAAAAACGTTTCTTTTCCTGATACCACCAAAGATCGTTTTAGAAGGAAGTCACCATAATCACTCAACCTCCGTTCCATTTCATTTTTACTCAACATTGCTCATTTTCTCAATATTTACATAGTATTAATACTGTCCTCAACAACAGACTACCGAAAATACAGATATTACTAATAAGTTATTATACATACCTAAGATAATGGTAATTCATTTTATATCTGCCATCAAGTGAAATACTATATTTTTGTTTGGTCATACTACGCGTTAGGGTAATTAATGGTTGCAATTTCATATAGTAACATATATCATGATGGAGTGAGCAACGCTTTTTCGATTCGCTTATTATTAACTTTAATGATTTGGCTTGCTTCAGCAGAAAGATAATAAAAGGAACAGGGAAGTATTAGAGATATAAAAAAGTTCGCTTAGGAAAAAATCACTATGCAAAAAACAATAAAACAAAGCACATTCGTTATTGACTGTCCTTATTGTAAAGCCAAAGTTGCAGCACTTGAACACGGGCGAGGGTCTAAATCAGGTGTTATTGAAGAAATTGGTGAACCATTCGCAGAAATTATCGTTGTGGGTGAGTGCCCTAATTGTGAAACAATGCTCGCGGGGGAATCACATCAAGTCGGTTTCGAAGGATATGATTCTCATGAAGATCGCTGGACAGATTTTGTAAGAATATACCCAAAACCACCAAAGGTTTTTTCAAGTTATCGTATTCCAAGGGTAGTAAAAAGTTCAATTACTGAAGCCGAAAGGTCGTTACAAGCAAATGCAAACATAGCAGCTTGTGTAATGCTTGGCAGAGCCATGGAGGCAGTATGTCGGGATATATTACAAAAAAAATCGACTTCAAAGACTAAGTCTTCTTCATCAAAAAAGATAAAACCAATTATGCTTGGACAAGGCATAAAAAAAATGAAGGAAAAAGGCATTATTGATGAACGCCTTTACAACTGGAGCCAACAACTTCATGCCTTTCGTAATCTTGCAGCACATCCAGAGGATATTACTATCTCTCGTGCTGACGCTGAAGATCTTCAAATATTTGTTTATGCTATAATTGAATATATTTACGACCTTACTGATCGTTATGAAGAATTCAAAGAACGTCTTGAAAGAAAATCAAAATAATTAGCGAACAATGCATTTCAAGGGACTGGCTACCAGCGCGGTTTTTCGAAGTTCAGCCTTTCAAATTCACCTTCTTGGTTTATCCAGGTAAGTTGCTGTAAATCCGCCAGCCCCTGAATGCGGTCGTTAGAAAAATAAATAAATAACTGCATTAACAGCATAAAAGAAAAAGACATTTTAAAATCTGAAAGCCTCACATGCTCCCAGCAATCCAAATGTCCATGTCTGCGCTATAATGATTAAAAGACAAGGGCATTAAAAGCAAAAGACAAAAAAGAAATAAAAGAAAAAAGACTATAAAAACAAAATGGCTGACATAAAATAATTTGAAAATTTTCTCATATTTGAATTCCTTGTCCCCAAAAACCTAGCTATAAAGACATTATAATGGTCAGAATTTTATGAATTCTGGGCATGCGTTCACAACATCTAAGAGGGTGTAAAAAACAGCTATCGAAAAACACTTTAGAC
>CAMZLK010000038.1 GCA_947311475.1 uncultured Desulfocapsa sp. | reverse complement strand
TAGTACGCCGAAATTAAAGAAAAAATGTGCGCCTCGCATATGAATCTTTTTACTTAGCCATCGAGATTTTAACCTTTTTACGAATTTATCAAATTTGAAACACTTCGATTTTCTTGTTTTTTATTACAGCTTTTCAGGAGTAAGGCACTAAATAAATACTGTTTGTTTATGGGAATACTGCTAGAGTGAGAGAAGGCTCATGGAAGCGTATGGTTCAGCTGTTTTTTTGATACTTTTTTTAGAAAATCATGACTCGATCTCTATTAAATATTTCAATTCTGATCCTTTTATCTCTCCCGACACCAGGTTGGACAACAGAACCAATAGTTGTGGGTAATTTTTCACAATATCCGACAGATGATCGTTTACCTGACCCATGGAAGCCACTTCTTTTTGATGACATAGAAAACCACACTACCTACAAACATGTAATGGAAGGTAGCACTTCTGTTATTCACACAAAAAGCTTCAACAGCGGGCCTGTCTGCAGCTGAGACACTTTCCTCTAAAACCATCACAAGACAAAGGGCTGCGGCCATCCCGGTAATTTTTACCAAATAGCTTTTTTCCATTTATTCACTCTCCCTGATTTGACTTCTCTTTTTCCTGCTGTTTCTTCCGCTCATTTAATATTCTTTTGGATTCCTCAAGGGACACAACTTCAGATCCGAAAATATCCTCTTCTGCTTCTTTTTCGGCAACATCAAAAATTGCCATCCCGTAAGGGTTCCTCTTGCTAAGGTCTTTATAGTCATTATTCCGATACGCATCAGGCATTCTGGGATATTCTGTAATCCCAGATTCCTTTGGTGCTGTACAGGAGGAGCAGAAGAAGACTATTCCCGATAATATTACTATTTTGTAAATCATTTTTTCCCGGTCAAAGTGTAAAGTAACTGCTCACAGGCACCGCATCTTTCCGCGGTCACGCTGAGTTACGTATGACTTATACGCTGCGCCAGCCTGCCTGCGGAAAGTTGCAGCACCCTGTAGGCAGTTACAAAATCAGTGGTTTATTAATGTAAATCGCTTACCCCGTGAGTAGTTACAGTGTAAATTACTTTTTCATATATTTTCGGGTGAGAATATCTGACTGAATCATCACATATTGATCACTGCTTACGTCTTCTTTTTTTACATCCTTCCCTTTGTTTCTTTTATCCATGGCATCTATCATGTCAGTCATGGTTGCTACATTTTCTGACGATGTAAATTTTACAGTTGCCAGAACAATAAGAGTTTCAAGCTGTCCTTGGGATTTGACAGTTCTATACAATTCCTCTGAGATAAACCCGTCCTCACCATAGTTCCAGTAGATTGCTTTTCCGTGCGCTTCTGTGGTCGGTTCACCATATTGCAGCATCAGTTCACTGATTGTGGCCTTAAAGTCATCTTTACTGGCTGTTTTATTTCTTTTATAAACAGCTATCACAACACTTGATTTTTCGTCAATGATAACAAAGATATCCCCGTCCTTGAACTTCACAGTCCCGGGGTAGGCTTTATACGCATTATCCTTTTGGGAAATTGCAAGTTGAGTGTTGTTTAATTTTTTCCCGACAACATATGAGCCAAGCCCTAAACCAAAAGTTGCAATCTTCTTTTGCAGTTCCGCTCTAGACATTGTCTTATAATCCACAGTTTGACAGGTCGCGGTACCAGAAACAAAAAATACCAGGAATAAAACCGATAAAAGACATTTATATTGAGTTATTGCAGATAAATTCATTCAAATTTCCTTTAACTAAGATATGAGATGTTTACGGTTCAGGCTTGATGCCCATGGAAATAACCAGCAAGCCTAAACCAGAATCATCGTAAAAAAAGAAGGAGAATACACTCCGAAACCAGAGATGGCTCCGGAGTGTACTTCTACGAAAAATCAGTCCATTACTGCTTGTAACGTGATTTTTCCTGAGCTTTAATATCACTCATTACGTCATCTCCAAAGCCTTCCTCGTACCACTTATGTTCAGGCCTGGCCAGGATTGCGCCAACTTCTTTCTTATATTTTTCGGTCATTCCTTTCTTCTCTGCAAGATGCATGAGTTCAGGGATAAATTTAAAATAGAAGTTGTGAGCAACGTCATACATGCCGTGCCAATGCGTGTAATCCGGTCCCTGCATTGCAGCACCGTGACGTGCGCGACGTCCCTCATGATGCCAGAGTTCCCACCAGTGCCAACCAAGTTCGGTATGGAAAGTGGAACCATGGATCAGTCCATCTTTTTTCGCCATCCCGTAAAGCTTCTTGGCAGGTTTGGCAAACTTCTCATTGTAGGTTACAACGAGAGAATCAAACTGGATATAGAAGCTATCAACCGTCTGTTCACTATGACACTGTTTACAAACAGATTTCATATTGGCACGACGTTCTTCCCAGGCAACAACTTTAATTGCTTCTTTCTCAACAGGCACTTTCTTCCATTTTCCATCAACAAGCTTGAACTCTTTATACTTAATAAGCTGTCCAACCTGCGGAGCAATGTCACCTGGAATATCTTTCTGGGTACCGTCTTCAAATTCAACACGGTTCAATTTGGCAGATACCTTTGGACGAAGGGTCCAGGAAATACGATCGCCGACATTATGGGTATTGGGTGAAACAGAACCATCCGGTTTCATAAAAGAACCCATATGACAAGTCGAACAGGTAGGAGCCGTATAGTAATCTTTTCCAAGAACCCATTTTCCGGATTTATGAATATTCATGCCGTTCATACCACGATCACGGGTTGCGGTAAAATAGGCAATACCATGTTTAGACTCGAGATAAATCTCAGCCTGTGGATGATCCGGACCGAGATGGCATTTGCCGCAACTTTCAGGCTGACGGGCAGTGGACGCCTTAAAGGAGTGTTTGCCATGACAGGCGTTACAGGCACCTTTGGTTCCATCTTCATGAAGACGACCGATACCGCTGTTTGGATAAATAGAGGGGTCAATCATTACAGCTTTATGTTGATTTAACAAAGGCTTACCATCTGCCCCTCTCATAATCTTCATAATGCCGCCATGGCACTGCCAGCAACCGTTAACGGCATCAGCCTTATCTTCCATGGAACAGATAACTTCACCAACCACATTATCAAGTGATGCCATAATCTGACCTGCAGAAGCATGGTGGGAAGGAGCCTGCTGTTTTACTTCATCAGCATGACAATATCCACAATCCTTAGGAGTCTGAATGGTTTTAATAAATGCACCTTCATGCATATATCCATATTCATCGTCTTTATCTGCTGCATGGCAGGTATAGCAAGCAACGGAACCATCCTGAGCTGCAGCATGCGGTGAATTCTTCCACTGCATAACCAGTGAATAGTTCTCTTTCTGATGGCAGTTAATACATTTGACACTTGCCGCTTTGTTGGCTTCATCCTGAGTATTCATGGATGCTTTAGTAGTCGCAAAAGAAGGACTTGCAACCATTAAACCAAGAGCTGCCATTGAAAGATATGTCTTCCAATATTGCATATTTTCTTTCCTCCCATAGGAAATTGATAATTAACCGGTTCGTCCGGCTTTAACAAAACTCGTTTACGTTGACTTCTTTATTCTTCAGATACTCGGGTAGCCAGGATACCTGAAGAACATCCCCCAATAACAGCCATATCCTATGCTGCTTCAGCTCCTTTATCATCCATCCAGAATGGCAGGACTTTACCGATAAGCCAAAGAATGACAACAGGAGCAACCATTATTATTATTGCAGGTAAAATACCTTCTTTTTCAAGCCACATTGGGTGAAAAGTAGTGGCACCTCGCTCACTTTTAGACATCAACTGTCCACCAACAACAACATTCCAACGCATGAGAAGTACCTGGATAAGAATCATCACGGAAATAACAGGTGCAAAAAAGAGCAGGAGTCCATCTTTGAAACGGATAAGACTCATAAACATAAGAAAGACAAATGGAATAACAGAGAAGATCCCAACCTGTGCCACCCAAAAAGTATTGTACAGAGGTCCCGAATAGAGGGCTTCCAGAGTATGCCAATGGTGATTCGCCATATAAAAATGCGAGAACAACTCGAGCATCTCAAAAGTAAAATCCAGGATAAAGAATCCCCAGAGAAATTTTATGAGGGTCTGCACACAATCCACATCAATATCTTTTCCTGAAAGTTTCCTCAGTAGAATATACGCTACAATGATTCCTGCTATACCTGAAACACAGGCAGAAAGAAGAAAGATGAGTGGCATAAGTGGTGTTGCCCAGAGAGGATTTGCCTTAATACCACCAAAAATAAATCCAACATAGCCATGGAGAAAACAGGCCATGGGGATACCAATGGCTGCAAGAAAACCAATAATCTTATGATCAAGCTTCAGTGCTTTCGCAGAAACATTGTCACTCCCAATTGCCAGTACACTGTACAAGGTCTTTAAACCACCAGTTGCCTTCTGCCCCAATGCCACAGAAACCGGCCTGAAAATGAAGATAATTTCCAAAAGCAGAACAATAAAATAAGCAGAATAAATATAACCAAAACCAGCCATGGCTGATGTTGGATTCGGGGTGAGCATCATGGACATTGCACGCTCAGGGTGCCCAAGATGGTTGAGTAATGGCCAGGTTGCACAGATAAGAAAGGCCAGTGCAAAGAGAAGCGAAAACCTGGCAACGGGTTTCAAAGACTTGATATGAAATACATGGTACAGGGATGAAACAATAAATGCTCCCGCGACAAGGCCTGTGATGTACGGATACAGCACGATCATCAGGCTCCAGTGAACATGAAAATCATTGGGAAAAATATAATTTGAAACTGCGGCGATAGTCTCGCCATGGGCTGCGACGCTCATTAGACCACCTCCCTTCTAAGTCCAAGGTAATGAAGCGCTGGCTGGTTCCCCATACCCGGCTTAAGCACAGAGATCACATGGGGTTCACGTAAGATCTTGTACACTTCAGAGTTCTTATCATTCAAGTCACCAAACTTCCTGGCATGTACCGGACAAACATTAACACAGGCAGGTAACAGTCCCTTACGCACCCGATGGTAACACCAGGTACACTTTTCGGCCGTTCTGCTGACAGGATTTAAAAACCGTACAGAATAGGGGCATGCCTGAATACAGTAGCCACAACCGACACAACGACTCTTGTCGATAAGGATAAAACCATCTTCTGTTTTATAGGTTGCTCCCACAGGACAAACCTGAACACAGGATGGTTTTTCGCACATATTACACAGTTTGGGCACAAAGAACGTATCCCGAACAGCATGGGGAATATCTGTCCTGGCCTTTGTATACCCGTCAAGCCCGCCATTTGGAGAATCAACAAAAACCTCATCATGATCATCAATGATATAGCGTTCAACCCAGGTACGATAATTCCCGTCAGGAACATTATACTCATTTTTATCTGCCACACAGCAGGAACCACAACCAATACAGGCTGTAACATCTACAATAAAGGCAAATTTCTTTTCGGTGAATGGTGAATCATCCCCTCTCATACCGGGGAGTTGTTCAGGAAGACGCTGATCAAGTGCAGCTCCTGCAGGAATCACCATAAGCAGAGAACCGGCAATGGTTCCGCTTAAGACATTTTTGATGAAGGCACGGCGATCTTTTTGTATTTCTTTCTTAATATCTACAATATCAATATTTTCTTTCATTACTTCTTATCCCCCTTCATCTCCATACCCATCATTTCATAGGCGGCCTTTACCCAAAGCAGTGGATCATGAACCATATGACACTGATTACAGTTATGCCCAACATCCACCTTTTTTTCCTCAAGATGCTGAGGCATGGCAACTACCTTGATGGATTCTTCAGGGCGGGCCCGAATAATTTTGTTATGACAACGGAGGCAAAGCGCTTTGATCTCCATATCTCTTTTAACGGGCATCTTTGCGACATATTTATCATCTTTAATATGATCTGCGTATGGACCATGGCAAACTTCACAAGATACTGTTTTATGTACACCAGCCTTATGTATAAGCCTGATTGGACGATGGCATTCATAGCAGGACTCATTCGTATGATTTCTCAACTCAACATTTCGCTGATCCTCAAGATCGCTTCCGCGATAGTGACCATACTGCCCCATGGTGTCCGGTAAAAACAATCCACGTGCCCAAACACCAAGACCACCGGCTATGATTAAAATCAAAGCGATCTTAACCACATGGCTGTAATACGCTGATTTA
Source organism: uncultured Desulfocapsa sp. (assembly GCA_947311475.1). Taxonomy (GTDB): domain Bacteria; phylum Desulfobacterota; class Desulfobulbia; order Desulfobulbales; family Desulfocapsaceae; genus Desulfocapsa. Next base: position 7,117 of record CAMZLK010000038.1, on the reverse strand, counting down.
TACTTCTTCTCCACCTAGACCTCCCCTTGGTTATTCATCTTTTGACTCTCATTACTGAAAAATATTATAAACTGTCTTATTAAACCCGATTATTCAAATCCCTGGAAAGTCAAACGCATCTGTAATCCAATATGGATAGCAATATGTGTTCCAAAAACATAGACTCTGTAACAATGCGGGGGGCTAGCGGTCACCTGAATACAAATGCTACCTTGTGGTAACAAAAAACACAAAGAGTGATACCATATGGTAACGTGGGTTTCCGTATTTCCTTTTATACTAGCGCGGATAAACCGCAGGTAATAATCAATTTGGCAGGCTATTCGACAGCGTAAAAAAATAATGTTACCTTTTGGTGTCGAGAAACAGACAAGAATAATTATTCTATTTATCTTTGTGAGAAAGGTATGAAACAAGTATCTAAATTCAGACGCTTTTATACCTGGATTGAATCTAAATTTTCACTCCGGGGGAAATTTATTGTGGCCATTGGAGCCATTATCTCCATTTCATATATGGTTCTTCTGTACAGGACTTCCAGAGTTGATAATGAGCTTATTATTCTACAGGCTCAGCAACAGGCAAGAATGCTCTACAACCAGATCCTCATCACCCGTCAGTGGGTTTCTGAGCATAACGGCCTATTCGTAATCAGACAGGAGAACGTCGAAAGAAATCCATACCTCGATATGCCAAGCATCTGGGATCAGAATGGAAGCGAATACGTGATGCGTAATCCGGCAATGGTTACCAGAGAGCTTTCTGAATATTCCCAAAATAAAGGACTGGGCAGCTTTCGGGTAACCAGTCTTCGACCTGTAAACCCTGCCAATGGCCCAGACGATTATGAAAAACTATGCATGATTAATTTTGATCATGGCTCAGCAGAATCCATTGACATCCGCAATACACCTGAAGGCCGTGTTGTACGTTATATGGCTCCCCTTGAAGTGAAGGATTCATGCCTTGGATGCCATGCACGGCACGGCTACAGCCAGGGCGACATCAGAGGGGCGTTGTCAATTACCATTCCAATTGCATGGGCTGATGAAAAGATTCGTATCAACAACCGATCTCTTTTATTCATCGGTCTACTAAGCTTTATCCTGGTCTCCATGACACTTCTTATCATGTTTAACACCCTTGTTGTGGACCGCCTCAACAAACTTTCCAACGCAATGACTTCCTTTCCCCAAAAAGTACCGGATCAGGCACTGGTGCCTTACGGAAATGATGAAATCGGAGAGCTGGGAGAACAGTTCTCCAAACTCTGTGACCGCCTGGTTGGCTATCAGACAGAACTTGACAAGACAAGACACCAAACCCTCTTCAACGAAAAAATGGCATCCATGGGAATCCTTTCAGCTGGTATTGCCCATGAGGTAAACAATCCCCTTGGCGGAATGCTGAACTGTGTCAAATCCATGAGAGAAAACCCTGACGATCAGGAGATGCGTGAACGTTACCTTCCTCTTCTCGATAAAGGTTTGAAGCGAATTGAACATACCATGAGACAGCTTTTAAATTTTGGAAGACAAGAACCCCTGCAACTGCGTAAAATGAATGTTTCTACACTTCTCAGCGAGTGCCTGGAACTTCTCTCCTATAAGCTGAAAGGTGTCCAGATAATTCAGGACAATACCATAGAAGAAGAATGCTATGTGGACGCTGAAGGTTTAAAACAGGTGTTTGTAAATCTTGGTCTCAATGCAATTCAGGCCATGCCTGATGGAGGTATTTTGAGCATTAAATCCGAGATGACTGAACAACAGCTTCAGTTCACCTTTAAGGATACAGGCACGGGGATTGCTAAAGATATTCTTAGCCATATCTTTGATCCCTTCTTTACAACAAAAGACGTTGGGGTAGGAACCGGGCTTGGCCTCTCGGTTACCTACTCTCTGATTGGCAAGATGAAAGGGACAGTTGATGTTACAAGCGAAACAGGGGTTGGTACAACATTTATGGTTGCAATCCCTGTTCATCCAGAAGACCAGATGGAGATATAATCAAACACTGGTGAACAGTAAGTAAGCCAGTATAAGTGCCTTGGTACTTATATTAACCATGTTAGTTTAATAATATTTTAGATTATCATGTTTTTTTATTACAGCTTTTATGGAGTAAGGCACTGATATGGTAAGAATACTTCTTGCTGAAGATGACGAAATAATGCGGATCTCTGTCTCTGACAGACTGAAACAATTCGACTGGCAGGTTGATGAGGTGGAAAATGGTCTTGATGGCCTCAAGATGGTGGAAAAAAATGATTACCACCTTGTTATTTCAGATATCCGCATGCCTGGAATGGACGGCATAACGCTTCTTGAAAAAATAAAAGAACATTCACCGGAAACTGACATCATTATCATGACTGCTTATGGGTCTGTAAATGATGCTCTCGATTGTTTACGAAAAGGGGCTTCAGACTATATCCTCAAACCTTTTGACATGGACGATCTGATCATCCGCTGTAACAGGCAGCTTGATCACCAGAGGGTTAAAGACCAGGTTGCCACTCTCCAGGAGACCTGCCACGCGCGAGCCCACGATCTCATCGGAAACAGCCCTGCGATGCAGCAGGTATATTCCATTATTGACCAGGCAGCCCCCACCAACGCAACCATCCTTATCACTGGTGAATCTGGTACAGGAAAAGAACTTGCTGCACGCGCAATCCATAAGGCCAGCCTTCGCAGTGAGAAAGCCTTTATTTCCATTAATTGCGCAGCCATCCCCGAAGGTCTTATGGAATCTGAAATGTTTGGTCATGAGCGGGGTGCATTCACAGGAGCTGACAAAAAGCGAAAAGGAAAATTTGAGCTTGCAGACAATGGCACCCTGCTACTTGATGAACTAGGTGATCTACCCGGCCCATTGCAGGCCAAACTCTTACGGGTTCTACAGGAAGGTGAGTTTGAACGGGTGGGAGGAAGCAAGACCATCAAGGTAAATGTACGGGTTCTTGCATGCACAGCAAAAGATCTACAAGAAGAGGTGAACGAAGGGCGGTTTAGACAAGATCTTTTATTCAGACTCAAGGTTATTCCCATTACCATGCCACCATTGAGAGATCATAAGGATGATATCTTAGATCTCTGCAACCATTTCCTGAAAGAATTCAGATCACCACACAAAACTGCCTTTTCCTTGTCTCAGGAAGCGCTCACCTGCCTTGAGTCGTATTCTTTCCCGGGGAATGCGAGAGAATTGCATAACCTTATGGAGCGGGCCTCCGTGTTAAGTAATGGCCCGGTAATTTATCCCGGGGATTTACCTACTGAACTTTGTGCCTTGAATAGCAGCACGGATGTAGGGTTTAACCTTGCTGACAATATGGCTGTTGCAGAGTTGGCCTGCTTGAAGAAAGCACTGAGCTTTTGCAACGGAAACAAAACCAAAACGGCAGAACTCCTTGGTATCAGCCGAAAGAACCTTTGGGAAAAGTTAAAAAATTATGCGGTTGAGTAGCAATAGCCCGCTATAATTTATACAATTTTTCATCATGCCCCGGAATCTCCTTTGCATCTGAGAGAGTCTTCTGCTTTATCCCCTCAAAAGAAAACAGATCATCACCATCTAAGCGATCTCCCATTTCTTTTTCAATAAGCTCAGGGTCTTCACCTTTTTCCATTCTGGAAATTGCCTCTTCCATGGTATCACCAAGGTTCATTCCGGTTTTCTCGGTGAACTTGCGCATAAGGGTCGCCATTTGCCTGGGATCTTCTTCTTTTATCCCTTCCGCTTCCTGCATAAGAGAGCCAAAAGCTTCTTCCATTTTTGATTCATCCATTCCAGCCATCATGTCATCCTGTTCTTTTCCGGCTTTGCCTATGGTTGCAAAGGTGGACATTTGTCTGGAGATCTCCTTTTTCCCGCATCGTGGGCAATCAGGCCTTGCTGACGTATTGACTTTGCTTGAGAGAAAATTAAAAATAACGTTACAGCTATCGCAATAAAATTCGTAAATTGGCATGGGTGAATTTCAGATTTCAAGGTTATTGATTTTGGGAATTTACCTTTGCAGAACTGCATCAATCTGGTCTGCAGTTAATTCATTGGTAATAATTACCTTCCCGATGGTTGTCGGCAAAACATAAAAAACAGAGCCGGCAATGGATTTCTTATCGGTTTTTATATAAGCTTTTATTCTGTCTATATCCATTCCTTCCGGGATCTCTGTTGGAAGACCAAAAGCATGAATAAGGGTTGCCACACGTCCGGCTTCCCTGCGTTTGCAAAGCCCTGACGACACGGCAAGCCGCAGAGCCGCGACCATCCCTATCGCAACAGCATTTCCGTGTATAAGGCTGTAATCAGATGCGCCTTCGACGGCATGGCCGATGGTATGTCCAAAGTTTAGAATACGCCTTAAACCTGCTTCTCGTTCATCTTCTGCGACAACTTCAGCTTTTATTTTACAGCAGGTATGAATCATCTCCTGAATAACGGCTGGATTAAGTTCCAGGACTGCATCAAGATTCTTTTCCAGAAAGCAATAGAAATCATAGTCATAGATGACACCGTACTTAATCACTTCAGCAACACCACCTAAGAGTTCTTCAACAGGGAGTGTTGTCAGTACAGCTGTATCAATGTAGACAGCCTTAGGTTGATAAAATGCACCAACAAGATTCTTTCCTTCTGGTATATCAACTCCTGTTTTTCCACCAACCGAGCTGTCTACCTGAGAGAGGAGTGTTGTTGGAACCTGGACAAAAGGAATGCCCCGCATATAAGTAGCTGCAATAAAACCTGCAAGATCTCCTGTTACACCACCACCGAGAGCAATGATACCAGATGATCGATCTATCCCCATCCGGGCAAGCTTACTGGAAAGATCTGTGAAAACCTGAAGGTTTTTTGAAGCCTCACCTCGTGGAAAAGTAAGTAACTCTGCATTAATCCCTGCTGCCTGAAGAGTGGCCATCAATGTTGTGCCGTAAAGCTTTGCAACATAGTCATCAGACAGAACAACGTAGCGTGAGGCAATTTTTCTTTTGGCCAGATCAGTACCAATGTTTTCCATAATTCCATCTTCAATAAAGATGGGATAGCTTCGATCACCAAGGCCTACAGTTAGAGTATAATCGGACATAGTTAATTATTTATCAGAAGGAGAGGTTCGAGGAAATGAAAAAAAAAAGGGAGACACCACTCAAAAGCAGTATCTCCCTAAAAGACTTATGTAAGTCAGTAAAACTGATTACATATCGTCGCCTGAAGCAGCACCCTGCATTTTAACCTCAACTTTCTCGGTTAAAGTTGCGTAGTAAGCTTTCAGGTGATCAAGAACTTCATCACGACCGAAATGGTCTACAATTTCAGCGCCTTCGGAAAGAGCCTTACGAAGTTTGGTACCGGACAGAATTACACGGGATCCTTTATCATGAGGACAGGTACGAAGAGATGCCATACCATCACACTCAGAGCAGTAGAAGGTCCAGTCAATTTTCATTGGCTTGCAAAGGAGATCTTTAGAGTCATCACCTGTTTGAGGGATGCGATCAAAGATGTCCTGCGCTTCGAACAGACCGTAGAAGTCACCAACACCAGCGTGGTCACGACCAATCAGCATGTTGTTAACGCCGTAGTTCTGACGGAAGGTAGCGTGAAGGAGACCTTCACGAGGACCGGCATAACGCATATCAAGAGGATATCCGGAGTTAATTACGTTTTCTTTTACGAAGTAGTTTTCAATCAGAATATCAATTGCTTTTACACGAACAGGTGCAGGAATATCGCCTGGCTTGAGATTACCGATGAGGGAGTGAATGAGAACACCATCACATACTTCAACAGCAATTTTTGCAAGGAACTCATGGGAACGATGCATTGGGTTACGAAGCTGAAGTGCAGCAACGTTGGCCCATCCACGCTCGTCAAACATTGCACGAGTCTCAGCTGGGGTAAGGTATACTCCAGGGTACTCTTTAGGATACTCGCCTTGAGAAAGCACTTTAACAGGACCTGCAATGTTGGTGTCTTTCTGATTCTGAACCATGATAACACCAGGATGATCTTCAGGAGCGATTTTCCAGAAGTTTCCGTCTACGGACTCTTCACCTTCACCCATAAAAACTTTCTCGCATTCCCATTTTTTGTCGTCATCGCTCATTGCGAAGGTTTCGGTTACAGACATGGTCGCAAAAGTCTCACCATCTTTAACAAGAGCAATCTCGTCACCAGCTTTGATGCCTTCAGAAGCGTCAACATCAAGGGTTATGGGTACAGGCCAGAAGGTTCCGTCTGCCATGGTAAAATTCTCACAAACGCCTTTCCAGTCAGCTTTGGTCATAAAACCAGTGAGAGGAGAAAAACCGCCAATTCCCATCATAATAAGATCACCTTTGGCGCGATCAGAGATTTCAACCTGTTTCATACCTTTTGCTTTCTCAAGCTCAGCAGCAAGTGCATCACCTTCAAGAAGAGCACAAACAAGACCTTTTCCACCATGTGGAGCAACCAATTTTGAAGCCATAATGATTCCCTCTAAGTTAATTTTCAATATCTGCTGCCCCAGATTTTGGAGACAGCAATAAAATGAGTATTCATTCAGTTAAGCGTCTAAATATAAATCTGTGGGGAAAAATGTCAAGGAAAAACATTGGGGATTAAGTGTCTCTAATCATCCCTTAAAGAAGCGAAGACGCAAAGCGTTGGAGACAACGGAAACAGAACTGAGCGCCATAGCCCCACCAGCTATCATTGGATTTAGAGCTGGGCCGCCAAACAGGGTAAGCACTCCTGCAGCCACGGGAATACCTATTATATTATAGGCAAAGGCCCAGAAGAGGTTTTGGCGTATATTTCGCATCACAGCACGTGACAGGCTAAGTGCAGTAATCACGCCATCAAGATTGCCTTTCATAATTACAATATCACCCGATTCAATGGCTATATCAATCCCTGTTCCCATGGCAATGCCAACATCTGCCCGGGCGAGGGCCGGAGCATCGTTTATACCATCTCCAACCATGGCAACTTTAAGGCCTTCTTTTTGCAAATCTTTTATTACATCTGCTTTTTTATCAGGTAATACTTCTGCGATAACTTCTGTAAGACCTGCCTGCTCGGCAATGGCCTGAGCTGTTGTTTTCTGGTCGCCGGTAAGCAT
>CAMZLK010000037.1 GCA_947311475.1 uncultured Desulfocapsa sp. | reverse complement strand
TCCTTAATGCTATTTGCCCGGCCAATATCTGTTTCAATCCACGCCCCCGCACGGAGGGCGACCGTAGCCCATTTGTACAAATGTAACAGAAGCAAAATTTCAATCCACGCCCCCACACGGAGGGCGACCAATATTGCTGTTTGGAGATAGGCTATTGATATGTTTCAATCCACGCCCCCGCACGGAGGGCGACCAATACGCTAGTGCCATTGATCGAAATGGCATATGTTTCAATCCACGCCCCCGCACGGAGGGCGACGTAACTACCTGGCTATCTATTTTGCAATCTTTCGTTTCAATCCACGCCCCCGCACGGAGGGCGACGGGTTAATTATGGCGATTGCGTCGGGATCGTATAGTTTCAATCCACGCCCCCGCACGGAGGGCGACAACGGAGCAGAATCAGTGAGACTTGTTCTTGAAGTTTCAATCCACGCCCCCGCACGGAGGGCGACTTCCTAGCATATTTTCTCCTTAGTTCATTGTTCCCGTTTCAATCCACGCCCCCGCACGGAGGGCGACACCACCTCAGTGCTAATACTATTGGTATGGCCCTCGTTTCAATCCACGCCCCCGCACGGAGGGCGACTACCAGTCTACAATACCACGCTGCTACTGGCAAAAACATGGTTTTGTTGCGAACCACAAAAATCAATATACTTACGACAGGTATACATAAAACAAAAATAAAATCATCTGCTACTATTTCACATAGTAACAATACATTGCGAACCGCCCTCAGTTTCACTGTGGCTTAAAGGTTCGCACCATCAATCATACAAGTAATATTCCCTCCATATCAATAGCTTTTTTAGCCCCAACATGTTCCACCTTATTGCGCCAGTTAGAGCCCAAAAAATAAAACCTCAAACTATCTGCCATTGGGTCAATCTCGTCAAGCAAACGCTGGCGTAAAACTGTCCACTGAGCTGGATCAAGAATACATTCAAAAACTGAATACTGCACTCGCTGCCCATAATCTTTGCAAGCTTTGGCAACTCTACGTAATCTTCTATTTCCGCCAGGATCGCTTGTTTTCACATCATAACTTACCAGAACAAACATAACCGAACATTACCTCCAGATCATTGGTGGGTATCCATCCAAATCCCCCCTGAAAAATCGAGCCAGCAGCAAAGCCTGAGTATGGAAAAGTAACCCAACCGGCATTTTTTCATCCACAAAAGTATGTAGTAGCACTTCCTGTTTTTTCTTCTGATAAACAGTCAGCACTGTCTTTCTGACTTCATCATCCATTCGAACCCCGCCACCCTCACTAATCTTGAAATCTTTTCCTTTTACCTGCCCTAAATTAATCAATGAAAGCACAATGCGGTCAACCCATGGGCGAAACTCTTCCATCATATCCAGAGCCAGTCCAAATCTTCCGGGCCGATCCCGATGAAGAAAGCCTACGGCTGGATCAAGTCCGACACTTTCCAGAGCAGACCGCACATCATTCATCAATATGGTATACAAAAAAGAAAGCAGACAATTCACCCGATCAAGCGGTGGACGACGTGATCGTTTACTAAAATGAAAATCATCTTTATTCTTCAGCAAAAGATGGTCAAAAGACTGAAAATACACATGCCCGCTATCTCCTTCTACTCCGCGAACCTTATCCAAATCCAAATTAGCCTTTAAACTTTCAAGCGAATGATTTAAACGTGAAATGGCTTCCTTAAGGTTTTTATCTTCCACTCGTCCACCATGATCCCGCAACATTCTTTTTAACACATGCCGACAATTCGCTATCTTTCCCTTCACAAAAGAAGTGGCAAGTCGGGCAGAAAAATCAAGATCATCTGCAAACCGATATTGCTGACGACGAAGCAACACATTCCCGGACACTGCACCCTGAACTCTGGCCAGAAACTTCCCATATTCTGTCAATAAACTGAACGTGATACCCCGCTCACCACAAAATCCCATTAAGAATGGACTTGCACCAACATTCCCAAAGCAGACAATTGATTCCAGTGTGTGAATGGGGAGACGAAGACGAATCTTTTTCTCAATCTTCACAACAACAGTCTCACCTTCTTTAGCCAGATAAGCCCCTTGAGTGGTGACAAACAAGGTATTCAAGTGTTTTTTCATGCCAGCATTTTCTCCAGATATGTACTGACTTTTCTTTTCTTCGTTATAGTTTTAGGCAAACAGAGAGATTCAAAAGAACAATTCTGACATTTTTTACTGTATTCAGGTTTTGGGGTTTTCCCTGAATCAAAGAGTTCATGAAGTTTTCTTGCGGCATCTTCGGTTAGCAGCCGTAATGTATCATCAAACTCCACTTCCAGGCGGCGATGTGTCTTTCCGTAGAACAATGCACCATTTTCAACAGTCAGATCAAGCATCTCCTCCAGACAGAGAGCCTGGGCACAGAGCTGTACCTTGTCAGAATTATCCTTTTTGGGTTTGCCACGCTTATACTCAACTGGAAACGGTAGCCAACCAGTATCTATCTTATGAAATTCCACCACATCTGCCCTGCCGGTAAGTCCTAACTTGAATGACCGTAAAGGAAGGTCATATTCAATCTTTTTATTTTTGCGCGATTCCCTGCCTGCCTTATGCACCCGCTCATGCATGACCCGTCCTTCAGCTGTGAACCTGTTCTCTGCCCAAAGTTGCTCAATATGAATAAGGGCACACTGTCTGGGACAAAACAGCAGATGCTGAAGAGCAGAAAGCATAAGTAGATTATCTTCGGTAAACTCTTTTTTCATACGTTTTTCTGCCAGCAACCATTACTCCTCTTTTTTATCTATGAGTAAATTAATAACAAGCCGGATAAGTAAATCTTTTTGTGCTGGATCACTTGTTGCTATGAGCAGGGTTAAAGCCACCAGAGCCTTGTCATCAAAATGCACCACATCACGATTCAACCGTAAAAACAGGAGAAAAAGAAAAGAACCAATACGCTTGTTCCCATCAACAAACGGATGATCCTTAATAATGAAATAAAGCAAATTAGCCGCCTTTTCCTCCATATTGGGATACAGATCCTGTCCACCAAATGTTTGCTGGATAGCGCCTAAAATCCCTGTCAACCCCTCTCCTCGCTCCTGACCAAAAATTTCTGTTGCTTCACCTTTGGTCAGTAATTCCTGTTTTAAGGAACGGATAGATTTACGTGTTTGGGAAATCTCTAACACCTGAGAGAATTTCCCGTCAATTTTAGGTATAGCCAGGGAGTCTTCATCATACTCCCAGAGAAGCTGCCAGGTTCTGGCATAAGCACTGACAACCGAAATCACTACCTGCCCCTCATCACTAACCAGATTATGACCTTCCAAAGTGTTTGCCAGAAGCTCCAGCATCTGCCTTGCTTCACCAAGTCCTTTTTCCGCTAATCGCTTTTGATTAAGGGTATATCCCTGCACCAGATGTTCTTTCAGAAGCGAGGTTGCCCAAATCCGAAATTGAGTACCTCGCTTAGAATTGACCCGATATCCCACTGAAATTATAGCATCAAGATTAAACCATTCAATAATCCGCGAGACCTCACGAGTGCCCTCTTGTTGAACTGTTGCATTTTCTGCAACAGTTGCTTCTCTAACAAGTTCTCCACTTTGGAAAACATTACGGAGATGCCTGGAAATCACCGATTTGTCACGCTCAAACAAATCTGCCATCTGATTTAATGTTAGCCAGACCGACTCGTCTTTAAGCCGCACATCGACTCCTGCCTTCCCATCATCAGATTGGTAAAGAATTAATTCACCTTGTTCAAAACTCATGAGATTTCTCACTTTTTCTACTCAACCGTTTGTGTCCCTCAGGTTCTGTTAAGTAATTTTCGGAACTAACAACCTTAGCCTCCACCTCAATTTCCAGTTTCATCCTGGCATCCCCGGCTATTTTTCCTCCCTTATGGGCTGCTACTTTATTTTCAGGAAACCCCTGGGCGTCCTGTTTTCTCGCAATCTCAGTAGTAGCTGCTTCGCTGAGCATGGAAAAAATAAGTTCTAGGTCAGTCATATGGTCCCGTAAGTTTTCCCGCTGCAGACCTTTCAATTCTTTATACTCGGAAGGAGTCAATCCAAAGGCAGCCTTGGAGATTTCAGCCTCCAGAATGGCATATTCAGGATGTTCCGTGATTCCACGACGTTTCCATTCATCAGTGAGTCCAGTTCTGACAGCAATACCACGCATTCGTTTTTCAATCCAGGCTACGGTATATCCCTTAGCCCGGTAAATTGCATTAGTTCTCCTGGTTGCGAGTTCTGGATCTTCTATCTCCTGGACACACTCAAAACCAACCTTTGCCAACCAGCGTTTGAAAGGTTCTGCCTTAGGTGAAGGTATGGACTGAATAATTCGAAAGATACCTTCAGTATTTGCACAATTAATTTTTTGTTTTCCACCAATTGTTTCAATCGCAAGGGGAGTGGCAATCTGCCCCCACCCTTTTGCTAACTCAACGTCACGACGTCTCATATCTTTGATATAGCCGGAAGGATTAATGGAATCTGTCAAGACTGAAACTACATCCACAACAACAAACCACCATTCATCATTATGCAAAGTACGCCGGATCTCTTTACCTTTGAATATTGCTAGTTTGGTTTCGATGTCGTTTATTCCACTTATTCACTAAATATTTTCCATTTACATAAGTCATTGGTAAGGCCATTCAAACAATCAAGCTCCATCAGTGCATTCTCCCATGCAATACAAAAGTGTTACACCATTTCCAGCAAAGAAACTCCGCTCGGGAGGTTAGCTTTATCAACTAACACCTCATAATCTGTAAACTTTCTAGTCGGCTGTGAATCGTCTTTACATTTTATACTTATTAAATCAAACAGTTTGTGGGCTAGCGCATTACCAAGCTCACTATCATGTTTAAAAACAAAAAGTTTTTGTGTGGCCATCTCACCACGAGCAGCAGAACGATCATGGTCAAACATATTTATGAGTGCTGTCCAAAAAAGAACGAGATCATCTTCAGAGAATCCCGTCTGCTGTGCAAGGGGAGCTGAAAGAAAACCATGAACCCGGTAAAGGCCATAAGGTATAGTAAATTTTCTTCCCATGGTTCTTTCTTTTTCTAAATCCTTTTCATTTGTGACAGCCATCCTGGTAATAGTGTGTTCACCAGTAAATATCCGATCAACACTTCTACCAAAGGCAAACTGAACCGGCCCACGCACCTGCCCCGCATTTACTTCCGTAGACATTACTGCGCCAAATGTGCGAACATCAAAAAAGTTTTTACACATCCAACCGGTAATTTTTTTTGCATCTTCTTCTTTTTTGGGAAGTTTCTTGCTTTGTGGCTTAAGCTCAAATTCCTGATAAGCCCTTTCATGCTGTCGATTCAACACAGCTTTTTCCTTTACATATATTTCGTAAGGTGGCTGTTCCCCCTTAGCAAGACCAATATAATTCCTCACCTTCCGTTTCAAGCAAACATCAGTGATCAGACCATGACCTGTTTCGGGATCAATTCGTGGCAGATTCCCAGCATCTGGATCGCCATTGGGGTTTCCATCTTTTACGTCAAATAACAGTACAAACTCGTAGCGGTTTTTGATTACATCACTCATAATTATTCTCCTTTTGTCTCATCTTCTTTTGTCTTGAAAAAATCCTGGCGCTGATGATAATACCCTATGGCAAAACGGCCTTGATCTTCCAGAGAAATAATGGTCGAGACACCACTGGCTGGAATCTTAGCAACCACTTCCTGCATAAGCTTATCAAGCCATACTGTGTTTCTCCCGCTCTTGCGTATCTTGGCAAGATGATGGATTGCCAAATCTTGTAGCCTTTTAAAAGTAACAAGAGGATTACTGGTTGCTGCGCTAAAATAGGTATCACGAATTGTTTTACCTATCTTTGCTGGTTTATGTGCTTCTTCCTGGATTTTTTCCAGTACAGCAAACAATCTCCCAAGTACATATCCACGACTCTCATTAGTTGTGTCCAAAGCCATTTGAACCTCCTTAGTTGTTATTCCTCGTAGTCTTGCATCTCGAACCAGAAAACCTTTAATTATGGCTGCGCGGATACGAGTTACTTTTTGTTCAGCCTTACAACGACGTATAGCACCAGCAAAAAGAGTACGTGGATACCCGGTACCCACCATAACCGCCCTGGCTACATCTCCTCCCTGATTTGGAGGAATCTTATCTGCTTTTCCCTCTGTTGCCACAGAAACCAACAATTGAAACAGTGAAAAGAACTCCTTGTCATAGGAAGCCCGTACAATTTCAATATCTTCAAAATGTTGAACAATTTTTTCCTTCATATCCCTGATACTGCCCTCGTACCAAAAACGGATAGATATTCTGGCAGCATTGGGGGCAAGACCCAAAACATAAAATTCCATTTCATCTTCCGATGGTCGTACTCCGCTTTTTACTGCATTTAGAAGTGAACGAATCTTACCATAATCAGCTTCCTCGCCCTTAGAAGGCTCAGCCAGAAAACAGGCAAAATCTTCTTCGAAGGGATGTTTTTCCTGTGCCCAGAAAACCGTACTGGAATCTCCTACTTGCATACGCTGTCGGGATTCTTTTGCCAGCATTGTGTTTAATGCAGTTGTATAAGCGAATTCACATTTCTTACCAATGGGCGCATTCAGTCCCTGTTGTTTCCATCTATTAAAAGAACAGAATGATTCTTTATTAAAAGAAACAATGTTTGCACCTGCAGTTTGTGCTCCCCATACTCCTTTAATCGCAGTGTGCAATATTGCCGGCGTATCTTCGACACCTGTAACAGCGCAAACCTGTGTGTCCCCTATTGGCTCTAAACAATTAACTATTTGCCTTACAAGGTCACCGTCCTGAACAATCAGTCCACTCTCTCCTTCCAGCAAAAAAGTCAGGTTGGCATTGCTTTGCCAAATTTCAGGCCATAACTCGTGTTCAAAAATTAACGACATGTTGTCTTCTTCAAAGAAACGATTTACTGCCTGTAATCCAACATTATCGATTCGCCTGTCAAATATATTATCTATTCGTTCTACAAAAGCAGCCTGAGATTTTTCTGCTCTTTTTAAGTCTTTCTCTGCCTGACAACCAATTTTGGGAGCTCCTAACACATATTGCGGATTATCCCACAAAAGGTTTGCCTTAATTCCTGCTGCTTTCTTTGCTCCCTGCGGCACCATGAATTCACGACCTGTTTTCTTCCTTCCATTGCCTACCCGTGTATCACGAATATTCACAAAACAGCCATCGGAATCAATAACAATGAGAAAAGGAATAGACTTCTTTTCAAATCCCGGTGGAGCCACATCTATATCAGGGTCAGCCAGCATCCGTTCATAATAATGAGCTAATGCCTGAAGAATCATGAACGTACCTCCACATTTCTGAGATCAATGATTCCATGTTCCATTTCTGCATGAAAAAACTGCGGCATGGGTATCTCACAGGAATAATCCATATCAAAAAGCATCCAGCCAAGGTCTCGAGATTCATGGAAAGTTGGCAGCGGTTTTGCTTTTTGTGAAATTAACTCAAAATCCACAGGAAATTCGCGACATCCAAAATAAGGGCGGTGGAAACATTGCCCTCGAGACGCACGGCGAAGAAACATCTGTTCAAATTTGGTAACAGTATCCTCTGATCCTTTTTTCTCAGTCAACTCAAATCGTGCGTGTATAACGTATGCAACATCACGTAAAAAAAGACTCGCACGCTGTTGTCTGTTTTTTCCTTCATCAACGTATATACCAAGATTCCCCTTACCTTCCCTCATGGCAATTTTCACATTTCTTGCTGAAACTACCGCTCCGACCTCATTACGTCTCACCGATTGCCATTTTACAGGATTTAAAACATCAATCTGTAAAATTTCCCATCGGATAGCAGGTTTCCAAAGAATTGCCTCCAGAATACCACGCGCGGCAGATGGCGTTATCACATCATAACTAACCCGTTCCACCTTCATTTCCGGTCTGGTAAAACAGGCATTCTTACCACTTACCTTTAACCGAAATGGATTACTCTTCATACGCACCCTCCCTGTTCATGCAAAAAATTTCTCTGGATCAGCCCCTATGGACTCATCTGGTGTCACAAATCCATACTGATCGTCATATAACGTACAATCCAACATATAAAGTTCTGGATACCCGGTTTCTCGTAGATAATCCCTGGATACCAATGCTTGAAATAGATATTTAGGAATACTTACCGAGAACCTGCCAAGTTCGCGTAAAATCCGACGTTGATGCCATGGTTCATCAATAAGCCGGGCTAAAAGCTCAAGAGCCTTTCCGTATGGTACAACAATGCTTTCCTGCCAATCATCCTCAACAAATTTTAACTGTTGAGCAGCTGAACGATAATAATAATTCATATGGCCTGACAATAATTGCATAATCTGCTTTTTATCCAACGCATCCTGACCAAGTTGCCAGAAACGTTGTCGGAAATATTGTTCATAATTATCAGGAGACAGCAGATTGGATAAATCGTCACCAGCAAGTAATTCGCTGGCAATACTTGCCGGTTGCGCCGCATACCCTGGTTGTTTTACGGGGACGAACACAACTGTCCTTCCTGGTTCTGAAAGATAACCTTCCCGATTACAACGTCCAGCAGCTTGAGCTATAGAATCAAGCCCTGTCAAAGCACGATAAACAACTGGAAAATCTATATCCACACCAGCTTCCACCAGGGAAGTACTAACCACATAGATCGTGTCACTTCCGTTTCCTAAGCACGCCTTTATTTTCTTCAGTGTGTATGAACGATGTTCCGCACACATATTTGTTGAAAGATGAAGTGTTCGATCCTCTGGTAAGAGGTGCGCCAGAGTACGAGCATCTTCTTTACGATTAACAATGCAAAGTACTGACTGTCCTTCAGCTTGAATGGCATTCGCCAGATCAGAGAAAGTAACTGTCTCCATACTGCCACCGTACAGAACCAGTTCAACACGTTTTAGCTTCTCAGCCAATTCTTCTGCATTGTCCACAATTTCTGTCACAGAATCAAAACCTTCCTTGAACTTAAAATCGAATTCATCTGTTTTAGTCAGAACTGGCTGCGTTGCAGTACACAACAAGGGGGTGACTTTATAATGACGAAACAATTCCCTTATTGCAAAGACCACTGGCCGTAGATATTCCGGTGGAAGACACTGAGCCTCATCAAAAATGACGACACTATTAACAATGTTATGGAGCTTACGGCAACGGCTTGTCCGACAGGCGTAGAGTGATTCGAAAAACTGAACAGATGTTGTGACAATAAGAGGTGCATCCCAATTTTCAGAGGCCAAACGATTCCTAACTGTCTCTTTGTTTTCTTCCGTTTCTGCCAAGTTACTGTGGTGCTCAATAACCGCATTCTCAAAACCGGAAATTCCCCGAAAAACCTCAGCAACCTGTTCAATAATACTCGTATAAGGAATCACATAAATTATACGTTGCTTTTTATGCTTCACAGCATGACGAAGAGCAAAAGCAAGAGACGCTAGCGTCTTTCCACCACCTGTAGGTACTGTCAAAGAGAATACTGTCGGATTGCTTTCTGCCTTTTGTCTGCACTGCTCCAAAACCTGTGCTCTAATCGTATTAACAGGTGTTGCTGTCACTCCTTTACATAATTCATTCATATGGTTATCAAAGGCAGCTAACAAGGATCGAAACGAGGGGTAATCATAGTTTCTGCTACTTTTCCGATCCTTATCCATAAAAGCTTCAGTATCCAAAAAATCGGCATCGACAAGGCAAGAGAATAACATTCGGATAAAAAAAGACGGATCAGCACCAAGTGGTATCGTTTGCCGAGGCATAATTTGATCGATTATGCTTTCAGTAGCATTCTTTATTATTTTTTCAGACCGTTCAGGGTCACGCATCTTTGGTTCAAGAGCCTTTGCCCCTACAAGATCTGATTCAAAATCAGTTAAGCCTGTATGATGCCCCATAATGAGCCACGAAATAATCCGAGCTGCCCCCTTCCATTTGTTCAATACTGTCAAATGCCCACCAGCTTCAGAATGGACAACTTTTCCAGAGTTAGTCTCCAAATGACTCTCAATTCCGTTTTCAACATAGAGCTTTTGCTGAAATGCATCTGCATACTTTCCAAGATCGTGCCACAAGCCTGCAAGACAAGCCCATTTGTCTCCACCAAATGGTCGGGCAAATTCTGTCGCCATGCCAGACACATTTTTCAGATGATCTTCCAATAATTGCCATTTTGCAGGAGGCTTTCCTTCTAGAGTATGGGCATAATATTGTTTTTTCATATAATTTAAAAAGTTCCGCAGTGTGCCTCCTCTCATAAAGAGGAGGCACATATGCTTAGGTAAATATTCAAAAAATAGTTTCAATCCACCTTCACAACGACAGGACAACCAAAACGTATCACGCAAACAGACAATGTCTACTTCTATTTATTTAACATTTAATATTAATTTTCTTCCTTAAAAACATCATCCAACATTTTCCGAAACAAACTATTCAACGGAACTATGGATGTTTGTATTCTAGCCTGACTTCCAACCTTCGATTCAAGCCGCAAAATCTCCGCATCCAAAAACGCATTTATCACAGGAATAGCCGGGCCATGCTTCGCCTCCATCCCCTGTTTTTTCATAAGCAGCAGTTGATCAATGGCCTGTCGGGTTGAGCCGGTTGGCAGGATGGTATCAAGAAGATCATCAAAACGAACAGGAACCGGTTTTGTTGACTGTTCCATCCATCGCAACGCCAGAACCGGACGCAGAACATACAAATATTTTTTTAACCAGACAGTATCCCCCCTTAGATATTCCCGGTTATTTCGTTTCGCCATATGCAAGTAATGATAAAAACAGGAATGGGGAGAATAGAACTGAGTCAGCATGGAGCGCAGACGATTCGCCAGGCCAGCCTGATCTCTATATACAATAGGCGAGTGCAACCACTCGATAAGCGGAGGATTACTTTTATAAAACAGCTTCAATGCCTTCCGCAGATCCCAGCCACTGAAATCAAGGTCATTGTCTATGGGGAGTTCAATCACGTCTCTCTTTGTTTCCAAATCAACGGAAAGGTACCATGTGGGCGGATACAGGTAAAGAAAACGGACATCCCAGTCACTGTCTTTTGAGGCAAAGCCCCATGCCCTGCTGCCAGATTCGCATGCATAGAGGATTTTTACGTTATATTCATTCTCTATAGTAATGATTTGATTCTTAATTTGTTCTTTCATACTTTACACCGTAACATACCTGGGTGCTCACAGAGTGAGCACCGTCAAGTTTTTTTATAAAAAAAAGTATTTCAACAACTCCTTTCAGTGAAGTCCCTAAAAAAGTGGGATTGAACAAGGTTATCCAGGCCAATTCTCAATACGGGTGGTATTTTCTGGATGCCCAATAAAAACACACGGGCATGACGGATTCTATCGTAACAAATCCTGTTACAACTTCGTTCTAAACCAAGGCCATAAGAAAACGACTGGCCGAGATTACCTGAACACCTGTTTTTTTATCAAGATAATGATGAGACTCATCAAGGGTCACAAGATACTTCTCTGAAACATCAAGGCGCTGACTAAAATAATTAAGTCCCCCGACTGCACCTCTGGTCAACTTGCACTCCACCATAAACCAGGGTGTTTCCCCCCAGGTAATCAGGAAATCCACCTCTCTTCCCTGGCGATCTCTGATATACCAGAGTTTAGTCTTTATCCCATAGACATAGCGGTAGAAGTCACAGAATTTGAGAAGATGGGAAGCAATCATATTTTCAAATCTGGCTCCCTCTGATTCAATCTCAGACCAATCCCATAAATAATATTTTGACTCTTTTTTCAGAGCTCTCTCCAGTCGATGATGATACGGCATAACACGAAAACAGTAGTAATTGCGGCAGAGAAGATCCATCCATGAAATAATAGACTTAGGGCTGGTCTGCACATCTTCGGACAGGGATGAAAGGGAAAGGGGTGAGGCCACCCGTGTCGGCAAAAGTGCTCCGAGAAGTTCCACTTGGGAGAGGAGTCTCACATTCTCGGAATCACGAATATCTTCCCGAAAAATTCTCTCAAACCGCTCATTTTGCCAGCGAAGCAAAGTACGTTCGGAGCCTTCAAGCAGAGGTTCCGGGAAGCCTCCAAAATGATACAACTCTGTAAGATTACGAGCATCGGAATGAGTGAAATCAAGTTTATGGCATGTTTGGGGCATGATCAGATCCGGGGGCTGAGAGTTTAGTTCCCTGAGACTAAAAGGATGCAGGACATGATAGTGATAACGTCCCAGCAGAGAATCTCCTGACCTTCTGAATATATCCAGGCGTGAACTCCCGGTAACAAGAATTTTTTCCCTATTAAGACGGGTATCCCAAATCCCCTTTATAAGGTTTTTCCATTTAGCATATTTGTGGATCTCATCAAATACCAGACACTCTGTTGCAGGTGGCCATTGCTGGGCTGTTATTTGCATTTTATGTTTCGGATTGTCCCAGTTCAGGTAAACATGTTGTTGTTCTTCGGCCAGAAAACGTGCCAAAGTTGTCTTGCCTACTTGGCGAGGGCCACCAATAAAGACCATTTTTTTCTGCAGGTCTTCACGCAGGGGATTTGTAAGATAACGTTTTTCCATCTGACAATTTTACCCCATAGGTCACAATTGTCACGACAATTATTACCTTGAGGATAAAATTGCCACGCCCCCAGACTAACAAAGCCCCACCCTTGACATTGAACGCAAGGAACATATCTTCTCAAGAAGAAACAATTCCCAGTATTAAATTCAAACAGGAGATGAACCCCATGACAGACAGAAGAGATTTTCTTAAAGGTGGGATGGTGGCAGCTTCAGCACTGGTGGTGGGATCTGCAAATCTTGCAGTTGCAGCAACACCTATGTACACAAATATCGTATACACAAAAGCCAATCCAGGAAAATGGAGTAAAAAAGTGGGCAGTCATCTGCCGTCTATTACCATTGAAGGGAACAAAGTGACTCTTTTCACAAAACATGGCATGGCTGCAAAGCATTTTATTGTGAGACATACATTGGTACTTGAAGATGGGACTGTTGTGGGAGCCAAAGTCTTTAAAGGCACTGACAAGGAAGCACGATCAAGTTATGAACTGCCAGCGGGCTACAAAGGTAAAGTCTTTGCAACCAGCTTCTGTAATCTTCATGACTTTTGGGTAAACGAGACCACGGTGTAACTACTCACAAGGTACTGAATCTTTCCGCGACCCGGCTGGCTTAAGTATAAGCACTTACACTGCGCCAGCCTGCTTACGTAAAAATCTGGCAGCTGATATTCATGGTGATCGGGTTCATTTTGCGATGAACTTTCTATTGTTATCCACAACGCCTCGTGTCATAGTGTTCTACATTTTGACACGGGGCTTTTTTTTGTTTTTATAGGGCATTATTTTATCCTGTCACCTGCAATTTACGGGTTTCGCAACCATCATGTCATCTCAAAGATATCACATCGAAAAATTAGTCCATGGTGGTCTTGGGCTGAGCCACACAAAGGATGGGCAGGTTGTCCTCCTTGAAGGGGCAATCCCTCACGAGATAGTACAGGCAAAGATACACAGCAGCACAAAAAATCTGCTTCAAGGTGTCATAACAGAGGTAGTCACACCTTCTGATCATCGCTGTAAAGCGCCATGTCCTCACTATCGAAAATGTGGGGGCTGTGATTTTCAGCATATGGATTATTCCTGTCAATTGCTGGAAAAACAAAACATTATAAAAGATCTGCTACTGCGGAGCACGCACCCGGATATTCGTCAAGCGACAAATCTGCTCGAGCCTCCCATTGCATCACCACAACAATACAATTACCGTCAACGCATTCGGCTCCAGGTCAATGATCAACAGATTGTTGGATTCCATAAAAGAGGCAGCCATAATTGTATTGCTATCCACAATTGCATGCTTGCAGAACAGGCAATCAATGACTGTTTGGAAAAACTTCTTCACCAAAAGCGATTTAATAAGTTGCTGCTGCAAACTGATAATCTGGAACTCCTTTGGAACCCCGACAGTTCCCGCATTGTTATTCTGATTCATTTTAAACGCAAACCGCGTCCAAATGACAAAAAGCATGCTCAGCATTTACTGCAATCCCTTCCTGAAATTGAAGATATGGCTTTTGCAGGAGAAGGTTTTGCCGTAAGCAGTCGCAGCGAACTTTCTTTTATCCTGCCGCCAATAGCATCCCACACCGAAAGAACCCTTTGTCTTACCTGGGAAACAGGTGGATTCTGTCAGCTCAATATGGAGCAGAACAGGAGGCTCATCAAGGTGGTGCTCGATTTTTGTCACATCACAAAAGAAGAGAGTATTCTGGATCTTTTTTGTGGAATGGGAAACTTTTCAGTACCACTTGCAGAAAGAGCAAAGTCAATTCTTGGAATAGAGGGGCAGGGTTCTGCCATTCGCAGTGCAAGGAAAAACAGTGAAAAAGCAAATCAGAACAATAGCGAATTTATAAAACAGCCCATCCATCAGGCTTGCAGAGAACTTTCCCGGACTAATAAAATCTTTGACTGCATAGTCCTTGATCCGCCACGGCAGGGTGTGCCGGGCCTTGCCCGGGAACTAAGCCGTTTATGCAGGAAACGAATGATTTATGTATCCTGTGATCCGGCAACACTTTGCCGCGATCTGGCCGAGCTGTTAAACCAGGGATTTATAATAAAAAAGCTCCAGCCAATTGATATGTTTCCCCAGACCCATCATATTGAAACAATTGTTTTACTGGAAAAAGCTAATAGCTTTTCAACAGCAGGATAGTTTCCCCTGAATTTGCATTTACTCATTTTCACAATGCATTCTCATTTCTGATTACCAGCGCACCTCACCCCAGGAGCTTGTCCGAGGATTGATGGCGTCGTAAAAATAAGGCAAACATATAAAACGTTCGTACCAACAGGTGTATCCGGAATTTCCTGAAAAAAATTTTAACATTTTATTTGTTCCCGACACCGATATAATTATCATTTGACTGGTTTGCACCTGAGGTGTACAGTCATACACACAAGGAGGTGCACAATGAGAACAAATGTAATGCTTGATGATGACCTGATAAACGAAGCTATCAAATTAACGGGTGTAAAAACAAAAAAGGATGTGATTTCATTCGCATTAAAAGAACTTGTCGCAGCAAGAAAACGGCACAATATTCTGGATCTTGAAGGAAAGATAGCCTTCAGAGAAGATTTTGATCACAAGGCCATGCGGGAAAACGAATGATCCTGGTTGACACATCTGTCCTGGTTGATCTCTTCAAAGGAGTTGACAATGCTCCGGTGCATTCTTTACGGGAGGCAATCCACCAGCAAATCCCATTTGGACTCTCTTCCATCATTTATCAGGAAATTCTACAAGGCGCCAAAACAAGGAAAGAATACAAGATACTTCAGGAATACTTGTCAACACAGCGTTTTTTCAACCCAAAAGATCATCTTTCATCCTATGGTGATGCGGCAGATCTTTACTTCAGATGCCGTAAAGAAGGTGTCACAATACGATCCACAATAGATTGTCTCATTGCTCAAACAGCCATTGACCATGACCTCTACCTTCTTCACAATGATAAGGATTTTCTTGCGATGAGAACTGTAATAGACCTCCGCATCTACAGAGGAAGTTATGGAGAGTGAATTGCATTTTTTAAACTGATTACCATCAAAACTCAGCTTGGTGGTATTTTGTTGCCTATTTTCGCCAGCAGGGGCTGGCTCCTACAGTTGGAAACTGCCGTTACCTGAGTTTTGCTGGTAATCATATTTTTTCATGTAACTTCAAAAGTGCTTCTTCAGGCCTGTGTTCCTCAGTCATGATGTTCCCGCAGCAACTTCAGCAATTCATCGGACGACATACGGCCACTCATATCGCTACCCTCAAGCAGGCTGTCGGCAAGATCCCGTTTTTTGCCATGAAGCTCGACAATCTGCTCTTCAATTGTTCCTTCCATCACCAGACGGTACACGGTTACCGGTCGGGTCTGTCCGATGCGGTGGGCACGATCCGAGGCCTGATCCTCCACTGCCGGATTCCACCAGGGATCCATATGGATTACATAATCGGCAGCCGTCAGGTTAAGACCGCTTCCACCAGCTTTGAGACTGATTAAAAAAAGATCTCCATTCCCCGCCTGAAAATCTGCGATTCGTTTTTGCCGCTGCTTTGCAGTGGTTTTGCCATCAAGGTACTGATAACTGATATTCTCTTTATCAAGATATTCACGGATCAGAGCCAAGTGTCCAACAAACTGGCTAAAAACCAGAGCCTTATGTTTATTGGCGATAAGCTCGGTTACGGTATCAGCAAAGACCTTTAGTTTGGAACTGGCAATTTTAATCTTCCCGCCATCTTCATTGACGATGAGAGCCGGATTACAACAAAGCCTCCGCAGACGCATGATCTGAGCAAGAATCTGAAGGTGCCCTGCCTCTTCTCCTCCGTGCTCAATGAGATCTAGCGCCTGGCGTCTCTGCGCCTCATACAGGGCCTGTTCTTCCGCGCTCATGGTCACCCGAAGAGTTACTTCAGTACGGGGAGGCAGCTCACTTAAAACATCGCTTTTCAATCGACGCAGAATAAATGGCATGATCAGGCGCCGTAATCTGTCCCTGCTTCCTTTATCATCCTTTCCTTCAATAACACTGCTAAATCGCTCGGTAAACTGTTTATAGCCACCCAATAAGCCGGG
This sequence comes from uncultured Desulfocapsa sp., assembly GCA_947311475.1. Classification (GTDB taxonomy): domain Bacteria; phylum Desulfobacterota; class Desulfobulbia; order Desulfobulbales; family Desulfocapsaceae; genus Desulfocapsa. The sequence continues at coordinate 12,916 of CAMZLK010000037.1, read as the reverse complement.
AGTGATAAAGTTAAACAGTGTCCAGAGCTCACCAAGGTGATTTTCTATTGGTGTGCCGGTGGTGATCAGACGGAATCCGGCCTTTAAGCCCATGGCTGCCCGTGATCGCTTGGTTTGCCGGTTTTTAATGGCCTGGGCCTCATCAAGCACCACTGCCTGCCAGTTGATCTGCTGCAGTTTTTCCGCTTCTTTCTGCAGTAATCCATAACTGCAGAGCAAGAGATCAAAGGGCTGCAGATTGTCCAGAATCTCCTGCCGGTTGCCCGATGCAAACAGAATAACATTGAGAGTTGGGGCAAAACGACGAGCCTCCTCCTGCCAGTTTGCCACAACAGAGAGTGGTGCAACCACAAGTATCGGCCCTTTGGACGCAAGATTTAGCAAAACAGATAGTGCCTGTACGGTTTTGCCAAGCCCCATATCATCGGCCAGACAAGCTCCGACACCAAGATGAGCCAGGCGGGAGAGCCAGTGAAAACCTTCCTCCTGATACGAACGTAAATCCGCCGTTAAGGTGGTGGGGAGCTTGGCAGTAAAGAGCGTATCCAGTTTTTTCAGGTGCTTTTTCCAGGCAGCGTCTCCCCGGCAACTGCCTGCCTGCTCCAGAAGATCATTCAGAGCAAGACTTGCCAATGGATTAAAGCGAACGCCCTTGCCGGATTTTCCGGTATAGGCTGCAAGATCCTCCAATCGTTTCTGAAATGCCCGGGTCAGAGCAAAAAAAGAGCCATCATCAAGACGGACAAAACGCCCTTCTCTGTTGTTCAATGCCCCAAGTAATTGCTGTAAATCCAAAACAAGCTTATCGTCCACCTGCAGTTTCCCAGTGGCCTTGAACCAGTCGGTATCCTTTTTAATCTGCAGTGAAAGTTTATCGATTCCGGTTTCGGAGCGGAGCTGATAACTCTTTCCCTTTGGCCATTCGATGATTATATCATCTGCCTGATCAAGTTCATACAACGTTTCCAGACAATCAGCAGGTTCCGAAAGTACCCACTGCCCGGTTCCATCTTCATAACGGCTCATGGTCGGGCTGTTTTCCACAAGTTTACCAGCCGCCTGCTGTTCGGCTTTCAGATCACGGACTGCTCGTAATTTTTTACCTTCAATTTCAGCAAGAACAGATTTTCCTCCCTGACCGGGCGAAAACCAGGGGCCTGCGTCAGTGAAGGGTCTGGTCAATATTTCAAGCCGCAGCCCCTTACCAGCAGGCAGCAGCTGCACATGAGGGGTGGCATCCGCCTGTACTTCTTCAGCTTCCGTACCGCCACCTATATCCGATTGAACAGTAATCATGGCAGAAAGCGCATCTGCCGTCCGCCTGGCAAGTTCCTCACCCTGGGAAGGCACATCCAAACCTGCGCCAAGGGCATGGGACAACTGATGATGATTTTTGTCAAATTTATACAGAAGGAAACGACTGGCAGTTTCCTGAACAACGACAACGGATTGATTGTTTTCCGATTGCGGCTCAAGGAAAATTTTGATCTTTCCTTTTATTTTCCGGATACGCACCTCAGGCTCTACCCGGACAAGTTCAACCTGCATCATACTTTCCGGGGAAAAGAGCAATGGATGGTCTACCAGATGGAGAAGAACCTGATCCCGATCAAAATGGTAAACCTTGCGCCGACCATAGCCCCAGGAACCTGCTTCAGTTACCTGCTTAATGGTTGAGCAGATACGCAGATCCTGATCCGTTAACCCTTCCATACCCGCAGCTTTTCCAAACAGGTTTTTAAGCGCCACAGCACGGCCCTTTGTCCACTTTCCGCTCTTTCCACGTTTTTGCAGGCGTGGTTCCAGAAGAAGTGAGCTATAGTCTTCGTTGTAATCAAACAGCCATATTAGACGTTGCTCACTGCCTGTTCTACTCTCTCCGCTGCCTGCCTTTCCAGCCAGATTAATAAGTGTTTCAAGGCCAACCTCCCACTTGGGCTTAGGCTGTACCATCCCTGTCAGGGCAACTGTCCCTGTTGTTTTATGAATCTTTTCGAAATAGAGCGTATTCTCTTTCCGGTTCACATCAACAAAAGCCAGAATTTCCGCTGCCAGAGCCGCTGTCCACAAATATCCATTATCGCGGCTTTTGTCCCTTATCTCCTTCAGCTCTTTATGATGTACCTTAACCTGTTCAGGCTCGAGCCAGATCAAGGGTAAAAGTTGCAGAAGTACATCATGGGGTCTTTTGTCTTTTAAATCAAAAATACTATTCCTATTGAAATCACCACTTTGAGAGGGAATACCAAGCTGTTGCTCAATAACTTTCTGCCAGGGAAGAAGCAGTTCACAAATTGCTTCATCATTCCTTACCATAAGAGAAAGCAAGTCATAGGCTTCTTGCATATACGTACGTTTTTTACCCTGTATCAACGCCAGGATATGTATTATTCCAGAATACCCGGGAAGGTAAGTTTTGCGCTTTCTCACAGTTTTTTTATGGAGCGTAAGGGCCTTGGAAAATGCCACAACTGCTTCCCCGCTTTTCCCTCTGATAAAAGCCAGCCAGCCGCCATGGGCCAGCCTGTCTTCTTCCAGTGTCCAGCCGCGTTCTTCAATGAAATACTCTGCCTGGTCGCAATCTCCACACCAGAGGATCAACTCCAACAGGTAAGAATAATTATCCTTTTTTAGGTGGCGTTTTCGATATTGCATAAGAAACAGTTCGTAAAAAACAGTACTGAAAGGTTTCAAATCATCCAGGGCCCAGTTAATAATGTTCTGAAGAACAAATAATCGGGTAGATACAGACATAAAGTCAATAAGCTCACCGGCAATATCGGCTGGTAGAATACGTTGAAACGGGTCTGGCTCGTCAGGGCTGGAAGAAAACATTCTGATGGCATAGTTAATGATTTCGTAAAAATCATCTACTGCCTGACCACTGTAGGCTGATATTTGTATCTCCCGAAGCGCCTGAGCAGGGTTTTTATAATCATAAGCAAACCCATGGTACAGGGTCTGGCTGGGGAGAACCTTTTGCAGAACTTTGGATATCATTTTGAAGCGTTTGTTCTGCAGGCAATCGAGCACGATATGAGGGCGCAGGACATCCGGACAACTCAGACCGCCCCTATCTTTGATAATCAGCCCTTTTTCAACCATTGGCCGAACCTGATGGCCCAGACTGGAGGCAGCCATTCGTACCCTGGGAAGGCCCTTGAGTTTTACTTCTGCCAGACACAAAGACAACTCCGTCATCCTGCAGCAATCCACCTGAATGGCTAAAATCTGAAGAATGAGTTGATCAACGATGCCGCGTCTTTTGTAGTCCTGAACAAACTGCTTTAATTGTTTTTCCATTGCATGCCACTAATTTACAAATCCGCCATAATTTTTACATATCCTTTTATGGGATCTCCAGGAAGAATAATGTTTGAAAAAGACAGGCAACCAGAAAAATATCTTCTTTCCCCAGAGAGTTTTGGCTGGGAAGATTCAATAATTTTGATGGTTCTGGCCAGAGCAGTTATCATTTTTTAGTCTGTCCCACTCGATAAAAATTCCATAAAATTATCCGGCGTCACCACGGAACACCGGGCCTCGGGATAGGCACGGGTAAAAGTTTTGGGTATTCTGGCCTTTTTCCTCTTGTTCCACTTGAATTCCCAGGCGACAATGGACTGAGAAGATTCCTCTATATAGTCAATTTCCTGCTGCTGGGTCGTTCGCCAGAAATAGCTGTCAACATTCCGGTTGTATGGAGAAAGAGCTTTGATCCGTTCGCTGATGAGAAAATTCTCCCACAGCGGGCCTATATCGGTACGCTGGGAGGGAAACTGGAAATTTTTTATGATGGCATTGCGGATACCGTTGTCGTAAAAGTAAAATTTTTTCCCTTTTCTAATCTCGTTGCGCACATTTCTGGCAAAAGCAGGGAGCCGGAAAATAACAAAGGCCTTTTCCAGCAGGATGATATATTTTTCAACGGTTTGATGATTTGCCCCGGTCAGGCGGCTCAGTTCATTAAACGATACCTCGGAACCAAGCTGCAGAGCCAGAGCCTTAAGCAGCTTTTCAAAAAGGATGGGTTTGGTGACATCCTCCAGGAGCAGTAGATCTTTGTAAAGAAAGGAGTCGCTTAAGAGCTGCAACAGCTCCCGTTCCTCACCGGGATGGGTGACGATTTCCGGATAATAGCCAAAGATCAACCTATGCTCCAGCAGCCTGTTTTCCGTCAGCAGACCATGATGATCAACCATCTCCAGGTATGACAACGGAAAAAGCTGAAACTGGTATTTTCTGCCGGTGAGCGGCTCATTTATTTTTGCAGTGAGTTCAAAGGAGGATGAACCGGTGGCAATCACCTGCACATCCGGCACCTTGTCGGCAAACAACTTGAGGGTAAGCCCGATATTGCTGATTCGCTGGGCCTCGTCGATGAATACAATTTTATTTTTGCCGACAATGGCCCGCAGCCTGGTGGAGGTGGTACTACCAAGCAGCTCACGCACATCGGCTTCATCACCGTTGAGTTCAATAATCGGATAGTCCTGCTCAGAGAGAATATTTTCAATAAGCGTAGTCTTGCCCACCTGTCTGGCGCCAAGGACAATGATCACCTTACCCTTAAAAAGCCGGGCAGTAATATTTTCCTGCAGGCGTCTTTTTATGATATTTTCCTGTTCCATGTTGAGCATATTATATGAATATTACATTCAAGTCAATATGGGATGCCGATAAGAATAATGAGTTGGTGCCAAAAGGGTCGATGCGATAAAAAAATCAGGTTTAGTGGTAGCTTTTCTGCTCGTGTCAGTTCATGCAACAGAGGTAGTCCCCTTTGGGCATGATCCCCGCCGGCAAGGTTTACCCTGCCTGTATTTCCTTACGGTGCTGCGAAGTTCGTCTCTGTTTTGTAGAGTTTTGAAGAATGCCGCGTTAGATTGCCGACGGTCAGCTTTTGCTGCCTTGGCCGATGAGGTCAAAAATGGGCTGGGCTTTAGTGGTAATCAGATATCCTTTTGGTCTTAAGAGGATTTACATACAGAAAATACAATGATCGTAAGAAAGGAACAGGATACTACAAGGGGCTGTTAAGCGATTAACGAACCATAGTTTTAATGGGAAACTGCAATAACATTTTATCTACTGTGGCCAAATTCATTTTTTCTATTTTTGCCTGAGCTGCAAGCATTCGATCAAACGGATCCCGATGAGGCATTTTCCAATCTCCAGCAAGTTGAGCATGCTCAGGGCTCACTGAAAGAGGCTGAAATCCAGCTTTTCCAATCCATTCTGTTACATTCTGTGCTACACTTGCAGCTTCCGGAAGCTTCCCCAAACGAAATTTCATTGCTATTTCCCAGACCGAAGCAGCACTGACAAATATCAGGTTTTCCAGATTTTCAATTTCCCCACGTATCCCTTCCGGCAAACGATCATCATCAAAAAGCCACCACAGAAAAATATGCGTATCCAGTAGAATGTTTACTTTTCCCATGCATCAAGCTCATGGTCGGATAAAGGCTCAAAAAAAGCATCTGTTACAGCTCCTTTGGCTATTCCTGCCTTTCTCTTTTGCAAAGGCACCAATGGAACCAATTTTGCGTAAGGTTCCCCGGCCTTGGCAATTATTATCTCCTCACCCACATGAGCCCGGGATAACAATTTAGAAAAATGCGTTTTTGCCTCATGTACATTTACGATTTGCATAACCCCTCCATTAGTCCACAAGCTTAGTCTACATTCTGGAGGCTCAAGAGGCAAGCTATTCCTTTTTATGATTACCAGCAAAACTCAGCTAACAGCAGTTTCCAACCGTAGGAGCCAGCCCCTGCCGGCGACTGGCTGAAAAACACAACGGATAATAGTTTATCGCCAGCAGGGGCTGGCTCCTACTTTCTCCTCAGTTGTAAGGTTGCGGGGTGTGTGCTAATATTGGTGGCAAACAGAAAAGTCAATAAACTCGTACACAAAAACTTCTCACCCCCATGTATAATAATTCTTCAGAAACCATTCCACTGAAAACACCTGTTCATCTCCAGGTCTTTCTCCGTCCATGGTTCGACAACAACTGCCTGCAGGCAGGCTTGGATCTGATTCGTGGACAAGCAGTCCAGAACTTCTTTTTTTATCGTCATATTGGCGCAGCGCTTCTTAATGGTTCCGAAACAGTTTCCATAGCATTTGCTGCAACAGGGAACATTAAACAGGGTTTTACCCTGAAGGAACATTCCTGCACATGCTGCGGACGAAAAGCTGCAGAAAAATACTGCCCGCACCTGGCCGCTCTCACCATCCTCAGCCTCGCTAAAAGGGATGAAGATGAAAGAGATCTTTTTCCGATGCCGCTCCATTTTAAGCAAACCTGCTGGTATCAAATCGGTCGTTTTTTATATGACTGGCTGGGTCGCCAGTCCGGTGATACCCTGATCAGGATAGATGCTTCTGTGTTTCAACTCAAAAAAGAGACAGAACAGGGTGGACTCGCCGTGAAGCTCCCCATGCACATGGCGGCCCACTGGCGTTCTTTTTTTAATAAAAAAAATACCCCGAAGAAGGGAACTGAAAAAGCGCTCACCGCACTGCGAAAAGATATAAAAAAACAGTCTCTCACGGCCAACGAGAGGCAGATGCTTTCCATGAACGGTGAGACTCGGGGCAGTAAGTGCGATGCATCTGTCTGGCTCTGGCTCTGCCGCTACTTTGCACTGCAGGAAAATAGCAACCTGCCACTTCTTGCCCATGACAATGACAGGAAAATACTTGTGCTGAAGACAGCGTTGGATGATGCAGAGTTTATTCTCAGCCTTCCCAGAAACAGAACATGGGAACTTCTTTCCACTCTCCGCGGCTATGGTCTGGATTTGAACATTCTTCCTCCTGCGCGGGAATGTTTTCAGGTACAGTTTATGCCCTCTGGTGCGATGCAGGTCATCCATTCACTCCGTTTGTTAGATGACAGTCTGCTTCCCTGCAACACAATGGACAGCCAGAAAATGGGCTCACACTACTTCCTGCCGGATAAAGGCTTTCTACCGGTTAAAAAGATTGCGCCTCAAGGTGTCATCAAACACCCGGACAACAGTGGACAGCTCAATCTTTTCGATTTTGCCCAGCGTTCACAGGAACAGGAAAAGACATTTGTCATTGAGACCAATCGTATTCATGAATTTCTGGAACATAACAGGGAGGCATTAAAACATCCGGACAACTGTGTCGACGGGGATATTCTGGAGATCACCACCACACTGCTGCCACGAGAATTGATTATCGACAAATTCAGCGAAGACAACGACTGGTGCTATCTCTCCTGTCATTACGGCATGGGGGATGCCACCATCCGTCTGGAAGATATTCTTGAAGCTGCAAAAACCGGAGCGGACTATATTCCGGGGCAGGAATGGTTACAACTTTCCGATTCGCCGCTTTCATGGCTTCATGACCTGCTTCCCGAGCGGCTGACACCTTCTGAAAGTGGTGAAGGAGATGTGCTGCGTTTACGGCACAGCGAACTCATGGCACTCACGGGTATTATGCCGAAGGTTCGCAATGATGTCAGTAAAAAAGATTTCTGCACACAGCTCAGCAAGCTTCTGGACAGTGATTCATGGAGCGATGAATCCCTGCTGCGCCACTGCCCGGATCACCTGCGGGACTACCAGCGAACCGGCCTGGCCTGGCTCTCCAGTCTCCATCGTTTTGGACTGGGCGGACTTTTGGCCGATGACATGGGGCTGGGTAAAACCCATCAGGGGCTTGCCCTGCTTGATTCCATTGCAAAACAGCTGGAACAGCCTGCCATGCTTGTTATCTGCCCCGCATCCGTGCTCTTTCACTGGAAAAACAAAATAGACGAGTTTTACCCACAGCTCAGTTACACAATCCACTATGGCCCGGATCGAATACTTGATGCAACAGCAAATCCCGGCCTGCTGATCACCACCTACACCATTGCCAGAATCGATCGGGGACCGCTTGCGGAAATCCCTTTTGAGATCATACTTCTTGATGAAATACAAAATCTGAAAAATCATAAAACCGAAGCGCACAAAACAGTTGCAAACCTTTCTGCAAGGGTCAAAATCGGTCTCACCGGCACACCCATTGAAAACTCGCTCACCGATCTTCACTCTCTCTTCTCCATCTGCTTACCGGGTTTTTTCGGCAGCACAAAGAACTTTGCGAATCACTTCCTGATCCCCATCAATGAGCATAAAAACAAGGAAGTGGCGGAAAGACTGCGCCGTGTGATTCATCCTTTTATCCTGCGAAGAGACAGAAAGCAGGTGCTGACAGAGCTTCCGGATCTTGCCATCGATGACAGAACCTGTGAACTGAGTGATACCCAGGTCAAACTCTATCGGGAGATAGTTGATGAATCACAGGAACTTATTGAGGATATGGAACGTGGAGAGGAGTCGGTTAAATATATTAATATTCTTGCCATGCTCACTCGCCTGAAACAGGTTTGCAATCATCCATCACTTCTTGAAAAAAGCATTGATGCGGAACAGTATGAAAGTGGTAAATGGAATCTTTTTATTGAGATTCTTTCCGAATGCCTGGCAGCTGATCGTAAAATTGTTGTTTTCAGTCAATACACAGGGATGCTGGACATCATCGAACAGTACCTTAAACAGACGGGTATTGATTTTGCTTCCCTGCGAGGCGACATGTCAGTAAAAAACCGTGATAAAATGCTTACCAGGTTCAGCAACGAAAAAGAGTGCAGAGTATTCTGTGCCAGCCTTCTTGCTGGAGGTACCGGGATTGATCTGGTTGCGGCCCAGGTGGTTATCCACTATGATCGCTGGTGGAATCCTGCAAAAGAGGCTCAGGCCACTGCGCGGGTGCATCGCATGGGACAGAAAGAACCGGTTCAGGTTTTCCGTCTCATCACTGTCGGCACCCTTGAAGAAAAAATCAATGCCCTCCTTAAACGCAAACAGGAGATGACCGATTCACTGATCAGCACCGATGAGAGCGGAGTTATCAAAAAGCTTGATCACAGGCAATTAAAGGAACTATTCAGACTGGACAGGTGAAGGTGGTTGACATAATCATGCTTTCCCGGTAAACGAGTGTGTAATAAAAAAACCTTTCATCATATCCAATACCCACCATTTTAAAAAGCCCATGAGCAAAGAAAATACCCAAGTACTCAAGCAACGTCGCGAAAAAGCAGATTTATTAGCCGATCTGGGCGTTAAACTCTACAACAACAGCTTTAAACCTGACAACAGGGTGAAGGAACTCCTGCCCAAAGGGGAACACCTCGCAGCTGAGACCCAGGATGAGACCAACTACACCTATTCCATTGCCGGTCGTATTATGTCCATGAGAAAATTTGGCAAGGCCGCATTTTTTCATCTCACTGACAATTCCGGTCGCATTCAAGTATACATAAAAAAAGATCTGCTTGGCGATGAAGTTTTTGCCACCTTTAAAAAATGGGATATCGGCGACATTGTTGGAATTGAAGGGAAACTCTTCAAAACAAAAATGGGTGAGCTTTCAGTACTTGCCGACAAACTGGTGATGATATCTAAATCCCTCCGCCCATTGCCAGAAAAGTTTCATGGCCTGACTGATGTGGAAACGAGATATCGACAGCGCTATGTTGATTTGATTGTTACTCCCGAGAGCCGTCAAACTTTTGTAAAACGTGTTGAAATTATCCGTTTGATACGCGAATTTCTCTCAAACCGTGGTTTTATGGAAGTTGAGACTCCCATGATGCATCCGGTTCCAGGTGGTGCCACAGCAAAACCTTTTGAGACACATCACAATGCTCTCGATATGAAACTGTATCTGCGGATTGCCCCGGAGCTGTATCTTAAACGACTGCTCGTTGGCGGCTTTGAACGTGTCTTTGAGATAAACAGAAATTTTAGAAATGAAGGCCTGTCCACACGCCACAACCCTGAATTTACAATGCTTGAATTCTATCAGGCATACGCCACCTATCAAGATCTCATGGATCTCACCGAGGAAATGGTATCCTGGCTCTGTGATGAAGTAAACGGCACCATGGAAATTGAATACCAGGAGCACACAGTCAATCTGGCTCCCCCGTGGAAACGTATGACCATGGACGAGGCCCTGGTTGAAGTTGGAGGTCTCAATGCAGAAGACCTTACAGATAATAAAAAAGTAATGGCTCTTGCAAAAGACAAAGGCATACAACTTGAAGAACAGGCTGGACCAGGTAAAGCCAAAACAGAACTCTTTGAGCTTCTTGTGGAAGAAAAACTGATAGACCCGACATTCATCACTGCCTACCCCACTGAAGTGTCACCTCTTGCAAGAAGAAACGAAGACAATCCTGATGTCACAGACCGTTTTGAACTCTTTGTTACCGGTAGAGAGCTTGCCAATGCTTTTAGTGAGCTGAATGATCCGGTTGACCAGCGCCAGCGCTTTGAAAAACAGATTGCTGAAAAGGGTGCCGATGAAGAAATTCATTCAGAACTTGATGAAGATTTTGTCCGCGCCCTGGAATACGGTATGCCTTCTGCTGCTGGAGAAGGCATTGGTATTGATCGTCTTGTGATGCTGCTCACCAATGCACCATCCATTCGTGATGTCATCCTCTTCCCGCATCTGAAGGCTGAAGTTAAACAACAGTCTAAAAAGAAGAAAAAGACAAACCAGCCAAAACATGTTTGAGTGGTTCATAAGCTTCCGCTACTTGCGGGCGCGACATAAACAGAAGTTTATTTCTCTCATCTCACTTATTTCTGTTGCCGGCATTACCATGGGGGTTATGGCACTCATTGTGGTGCTGGCAGTGTATTCCGGTTTCACAAACGGTTTACGAGACCAGATTCTTGGTATAAACTCCCATATTATTGTACAGCGTTTAGGAGGAATCATTCCCGATTATACCCTTGTACGAGACAGAATCGTCACCGTTAATGATGTCACCGGTGCCACACCCTACCTCTACGCTCAAACACTCCTCAGTGGCGCACGAGGTGGAACTGGAGTGGTGCTTCGTGGAATTGATCCTTCCACTGCGCGAGGTGTGATTGCGCTGCCTGAGCAGATGATTGAAGGAACTATCGACGATCTGATTCAGGACGAAGATGCGAGGCTGCCCAATATTATATTAGGAAGTGCACTGGCAGCCGACCTGCACGTATCCGTTGGAGATAAAGTCCGCCTTATCTCACCTTCGGGCCCGCTAACACCCATGGGGATTATTCCAAAGATTAAAACCTGCCGGGTTACAGGATTATTTGAATCTGGGATGTACGAATATGATTCCAGTATTGCCTATATGCATATTCCCGCCGTTCAGAAGTTTCTACAAAGTGGTGATGTTGTACATGGAATAGAAGTTACTGTTCGGGAAAAAGAGTTAAACAGAGCTGACCGGGTGGGAAAACAAATAGTAAAACTCCTTGGAAGCGGTTTCATTGCAAAAGACTGGATGGCCATGAATCGCAACCTTTTTGCAGCCTTTAAACTTGAAAAAATCGGGATGTTTATCTGTGTAGCACTTATCATTTTGGTGGCAGCACTCAATATTATCTCTGCCCTGATCATGGTGGTCATGGAAAAAGAGAAGGATATTGCTATTTTAAAATCCATGGGAACCACCTCACGCTCAATAATGAAAATTTTCTTTAATCAAGGGCTGGTTATCGGGCTAACAGGGACATTTCTTGGTGTGGCAGGTGGCCTTGGATTATGTGAGATTCTCTCCCGCTACAAATTTATAGAACTCCCCTCAAATGTTTATCCAATGAACACACTGCCCATTAAAGTTCTCCCCATGGATGTAACTATTATTGCAGTGTCTGCCATTGTCATAACTCTCTCTGCAACCATCTATCCATCCTGGAAGGCATCGAAAGTCAAACCTGCGGAGGTTCTTTCATGAGTACTTCCCTGCAGCACAGCCCTCTTTTCAGCGCCATAAAAATATGTAAAAGCTTCCAGAGCGGTGAGAAAAGGATCCATATTTTAAAAAACCTTGAATTCAGTATCAACAAAGGGGAAATGATGTCAGTTGTTGGAGCATCAGGCTCAGGAAAGACAACCCTGCTTCAGGTTCTTGGAACCCTTGATACTCCAGACAGTGGAGAACTTCTTTTTGAGGGTGACAGCCTTACCACCAGGAGCGATGGAGAACTTGCGGATTTTCGAAACAAATCCCTCGGCTTTATTTTCCAGTTCCATCATCTGCTACCTGAATTTTCAGCCATTGAAAATGTGATGATGCCAGGTCTTATTGCAGGAAAGAAAAAAGAAGAGATGGAGGAGCCAGCCCGAAAATTACTCAAACAGGTTGAGCTCAATCATCGAACAGAACATAAAGTAAATGAACTCTCCGGTGGTGAACAACAGCGCACAGCCCTTGCAAGGGCGCTCATAATGAAGCCATCACTGCTTCTTGCCGATGAACCAACCGGTAATCTTGATGCCAGATCCGGAAATCTTGTCTTTGATCTTATTAAATCACTCTGTAGAGATCTTGACCTTGCAGCCATCATGGTGACCCATAATCAGGAGCTTGCAATGCAGATGGATTCCATTTTCACTCTGGAAAATACCACTCTCCTACAACAATCTTAGCGCCCAGGTGCTACTTTTTCTGATTTCTGCAATTACGTTTGTAACTGTATAATTCAGGAGCAGCCCCTCCATAGAATACTTCCCTGCCATCATTTCAAAAAACCTTACAATCACTTGATGTTGAAAGGAAGCAGATAAGACATTCCCAGCTTGACATTCCATTATTCATTTTATAGTCTTTTAATTAGAAGCCACAAAAGCATTTGGGATATCTCGATTTTTTTAAAAATGAACAAGTCGGTTTATCACCTTAAATATTTCATGGAGTGTGTAAAATGACCAAAATCAGATCGAAGCTACTACTAGCATTTATTCTTATCTCTCTTGTCCCTCTGGTTGTAGTGGGTGGATATGCGCTGACAACCATCAGCGATTCTCTGCGGAATAT
>CAMZLK010000036.1 GCA_947311475.1 uncultured Desulfocapsa sp. | reverse complement strand
TGCATTCCGATGCCCAGTTTGCAGGATCTTCTTCGGTACCTGCACACGTTGAGATGATGGGACTGATTGGCATGGGAAACAACCCAATGGTAGGAGCATCTGTTGCTGTGGCCGTGGCATTGGAACAAGCCAGCTAACCCGTGTTTCTGACAAACAATTTGTTCGAAAGCAGATAAAGCAGGAATGAGAAATGCCGGCTAAAAGTATCCTGGTTTAAAACAAAAAAATCCGAATGTTTTATCAACATTCGGATTTTTTTGTTATATAATTCTGATTCCAGGAGGATGATCAATCCCCTTCAGGCCTAACAGGGACAGGCGCTGTGGCATCATGTATTTTTTGTTTACCTTTTTCCCAAAGTTTTTTACTCTTTTCTTTCGTAGTATCCCAAGCCCTGGTTGACTCCTCTTTAGTTTTGTCCCAGGCTTTTTTAGAGCCATCTTTTGTCTTATCCCAAACTTCTGCTGAACTATCCCTGGTCGCCTTCCAGGCTTTTTTAGAAGTATCTACTGTGGCATCGCCCACAGATTGAGCAGCTTTACCAATTTCATTCCCAGCTTTCTTCCATCCAACGGTTCCTTCAACTGCTTTTTCCGCTACGGGCCCTTCTGCCTCAACTGCAATTTTCTCTGCGGAAACGATCGAAAAAGTACTCATCATTCCAAAAAACAATGCAAATACGACTATCTTCTTCATAAGCAACCTCGTGTAAAAGCTATCCCTTCAAAGGGAAAAACTGTTCGAGCAATACAAACATAAGTGCATTGATTTTATCAAATGAGTGTTTATCACTTAGCATCTCTCGTTCAGTCATTATCCAGGGGTTTTGAACAAGCTCGGCTCTGCAATTATCAATTAAAGCGATGGCACTCTCCCGAGTGGTCTCCAGATGGAATTGCAGGCCAAGCACATGATCATTAAACAGAAAAGCCTGGTGGGCACATGCCTTACTGGAATAGAGAGAGACAGCATTGTCAGGAACGGCAAAAGTATCACCATGCCAATGAAAGACTGTCATCTTTTCAGGTAAAACAGATTTCAGAAAATCGGGTATATCGTCACTGCGATTCACAGGAAACCAACCAATTTCTTTAGTAGGATTAGCACTTACTTTTGCCCCCAGAACATCAGCCAGAAGCTGAGCTCCAAGACAAATTCCCAATGTCGGAATGCCGCGCTTCACTACCTGGGAAAGAAACTCCTTTTCATCGATCAACCAGGGATATTCATCATGATCATAGATTCCCATGGGCCCACCCATGACAATCAACGCATCAAATGAATCTGGAGAAGGCAAGGCATCTCCCGCCCAAAGTCTTGTACAGGTGAGATTCTGTCCTTTTTCATTGAACCATGTTTCCATGGAACCGAGTCCTTCAAAAGGTACATGCTGGAGCCAATGTATTTTTGCCATGGTACTCTCTATAAAATCTGGCTCAGAAAGAGCTTGGTTCGATCGGATTGCGGATTATCAAAGAATTCGTTTGGTTCATTCTCTTCAATGATCTCACCGGCATCCATAAATAAAACACGATTCGCAACAGTCTTTGCAAAGCCCATTTCATGGGTAACGCAGAGCATGGTCATACCTTCACGGGCAAGATCAACCATAACATCGAGAACCTCTTTAATCATTTCCGGATCAAGTGCTGAGGTGGGTTCATCAAACAACATGATAGACGGATTCATACAAAGGCTTCGCGCAATGGCTACACGCTGTTGCTGCCCACCGGAAAGCTGCCCGGGGAATTTATCAGCCTGGTCTGCAATCTGCACCCGTTCAAGATATTTCATAGCTATGGCTTCAGCTTCCTTACGTGGCTTTTTCTGCACCCAGATTGGCGCCAGACAGCAGTTTTCCATAACAGTCAGATGGGGAAAGAGGTTGAACTGCTGAAAAACCATACCAATGTCACGACGAACAGTATCAATGTGTTTTAAATCATCATCGAGTGTTATACCCGAAACAATAATATCACCTTCCTGATGCTCTTCGAGACGATTCATGCAGCGAATAAGAGTGGATTTCCCACAACCTGAAGGCCCGCAAATAATAATCCGTTCACCTTTGGAGACCTTCAGGTTGATGTTCTTCAAGACATGAAAATCACCATACCACTTGTTGACATTGCGCAACTCCACCATCACGTCAGTTGAAACATTTTGTTCGGTTTCTGTAGCTGTCATAATTTTACTCATTTATCAAATATTGATCTTAATTAAATCCCGATGGCTAAGTAAAAAGCTTCATATGCGAGGCGCACATTTTTTGTTTAATTTCGGCGTACCAAGGTACGTTGAAATTAAACCAAAAAATGTAGCAACGAAGCAGATGAAGATTTTTTTACGACGCCATCAACAATAGAATTGGCCGGTTCACGTATCTAACGAGCATGTCCGGTATGTAATTTTTTCTCAAGATGCTGGGAATAACGAGACATGGAGAAACAGGATACCCAATACACACTTGCCACAAAAACGTAACCTTCCACGGAAAATCCAAGCCATTTAGGATCAGCAAAAGCCGCCTGAACAACAGCGAGCAGATCAAAGAGTCCGATGATCAGAACAAGGGTGGTGTCCTTGAAAAGGCCAATAAAAGTATTCACAATTCCAGGTATAACAAGTTTCAATGCCTGGGGCAGAATAATAAAACCCATTGACTTCCAATAGGAAAGGCCCAGGGCTTCCGCAGCCTCAAGCTGCCCCCGTGGAATTGCCTGGAGTCCTCCACGTACAATTTCAGCCATATAGGCAGACTGAAAAAGGATAATTCCAATTATTGCCCGTAACAGTTTATCAATTTGCATGTTTTCCGGGATAAACATGGGGAGCATAACGGAGGACATAAACAGAACCGTGATAAGTGGAATGCCACGCCAAAACTCAATAAAGATGACAGAGATCAACTTGGCTATCGGCATGGAAGATCTGCGTCCCAAAGCCAGAATGATACCAATGGGAAAAGAGAAAAACATACCAGTGGATGCAAGAATCAGGGTCAGCATCAGTCCACCCCATTTATACGTCTCCACAACCGGAAGTCCAAAAGCACCGCCATAAAAGAGATAGTAGGCGATTATCGGATAACAAAAAACAGTAAATGCACCTACCAGCCCCTTCTTTGGGGTGCGGTCAATGAGCAACCAGCCGATAAGTCCGGCAAACATGGAAAAGGCAAGAACAACCCGCCAATATTCCGACTGTGGGTAAAATCCAAAAATAAACTGATTCAATCGGACGCCAACAAAAACCCAACAGGCACCATTACTGGTACACGCCTCCTTTGTTGTACCCACCCAATCAGCCTGAAAGAATGCCCAGCTAATGAGTGGCGGAAGGACACTGTACAACAGATATAAACCCGCCAGAGTGAAAATGCTATTTACAGGCGAAGAGAACAAATTCTGCTTCAACCAACCCACCACTCCAACAGAACTTGCTGGTGGCGACAACGAGGGACTTGGAGTTGTAATTAAAACGGCCATATTTATCTCTCCACCAGCATTATTTTCTTATTATACCAATTCATAATTCCAGAAATCGTTAGACTAATAACAAGATAAACACTCATAGTCATAGCAATAATTTCAATAGCCTGGCCAGTCTGATTAAGGGTTGTTCCAGCAAAAACTGATACAAGATCTGGATAGCCGATTGCAGTGGCAAGGGATGAATTTTTCACCAGATTCAAGTACTGGGAAGTTAGCTGTGGAATAATAACCCGCATGGCCTGAGGTATAACAACCAGTTTTAAGACCTTGCCTTTGCGAAGCCCAAGTGCGGATGCGGCTTCGGTCTGGCCACTGTTTACTGCCAGAATTCCCGACCGTACAGCCTCAGCAATAAAAGTCGCAGTATACACAGAGAGTGCCAGCACCAATGCAGTGAGCTCCGGTATAACTGTCATACCACCATGAAAGTTAAATCCTTGCAACTTTGGAATATCCCAGCTAAGAGGTGAACCAAGCGCAAAAAAGACCAGCACCGGAAAGCCCACGATCAGCCCAAAAGCAACCCTGCCCAGCTTAAATGGTTGGCCGGTTTCATCTTGACGTTTTTTGGCCCAGCGCCTAATGAATACGGTCGCAACAATCGCCAAAACAAATGTCCAGACCACAAAACCGAAGTTATCACCAAACAGCGGCCTCGGAAGATACATCCCCCTGATATTAAGGAATGCCACCTCACCCGCCGTCCAGCTCTGCCTTGGTGAAGGCAGAGTACGAAGTACAGCAAAGTACCAGAAAAACATTTGCAGTAATAGTGGAATATTACGAAACATTTCAACATACACACCGGCCAGCTTTGATATCAGCCAGTTGTTGGATAACCTGGCCACACCAACGGTAAAACCGATGATGGTCGCAAAGAAAATACCTAGCGCCGAGACGAGCAGGGTATTTAAAAGACCGACCAGAAAAGTCCGGCCAAAGGAATAGGATTCATCATAAGGAATAAGACTTTGCAAAATTCCAAAGCCGGCTTTTAAGGATAAAAAGCCAAATCCCGTTGAGATTCCTCTTTTTTCAAGATTCGCCAGGGTATTTGTTCCAATAAAGCAGAAGAATCCCACAATCATGGCCACCAGCACTACCTGAAAAAACAGGG
This sequence comes from uncultured Desulfocapsa sp., assembly GCA_947311475.1. GTDB lineage: Bacteria > Desulfobacterota > Desulfobulbia > Desulfobulbales > Desulfocapsaceae > Desulfocapsa. The sequence continues at coordinate 3,548 of CAMZLK010000036.1, read as the reverse complement.
AGCGATATTGAGCATTATTCCACCAGCGTTGTTTTTGAGATGATTTGGACATAATTTACGACATAAAGTATTAAGGCATAGGGAGTTAGGCCGAAGGCTAAAGAATGAAGTATTGTCCATTTTGTAGACCTTACCTTCAATCCTTAGCCTTCCTCCTATCAACCAGTTAAACAAAAAAAGGACGCTTCCCCCAATCGGGAAAGCGTCCTTTTTCAGTCTATAACTGTCTATCGGACAGGAGGTGTATACATAATGCCACCCTTGCTCCAGAGTCCGTTCAATCCACGAGCAATTTTCAGTGGAGAACCTGTACCTACATTGCGTTCAAAAATCTCGCCATAGTTACCAACCTGCTTAATGATCTGATAAGCCCAGTCATCATTCAAACCAAGACCTTTACCAGCAATTCCTTCAAGGCCAAGCAGTCTACGAACAGCAGGGCTTTTGGAATTTGCTTTCATCTCATCAACATTAGCTGAAGTAACACCAAGCTCCTCTGCCTGGATCATTGCATTGAGGCTCCATTTTACGATATTAAACCATGCATCATCCCCCTGACGAACAACAGGTCCGAGAGGTTCTTTAGAAATAACTTCAGGAAGCACGATTGCATCTTCAGGTTTTTTAAGGTGGGTACGCAGTCCGTAAAGCTGTGATTGATCGGAGGTAAGAACATCACAACGACCATTATCAAATGCTGCTGCAGTTGCATCATGGGTATCAAAGACTACTGCTTTGTATTCCATGTTGTTCTCTTTGAAATAATCAGCAAGGTTCAACTCGGAGGTGGTACCAGACTGAATACAAACAGCAGCACCATCAAGCTCAAGAGCAGACTTCACACCAAGTTTCTTGGAAACCATGAATCCCTGGCCGTCATAATAATTTACACCAGCGAAATTCAGACCAAGGGAAGTGTCACGGGTAAGGGTCCAGGTAGTACCACGAACAAGCGCATCTATCTCGCCGGACTGAAGTGCGGTGAAACGCTCTTTGGCATTTAACGGTACATATTTAATTTTGGTAGCATCACCAAGAGTTGCCGCAGCAATTGCTTTACAAACATCAACATCAATACCAGCCCATACACCTTTTTCATCAGCAATGGAAAATCCTGGAAGACCAGTGGATACTCCACATTGGAAAGCTCCACGTTTTTGAACTTCTTCTTTTGTAGATGCCTGTGCAAAACCGGCAGAGATGACAAGAGTTACAACTGTAGCAACGAGTGCCCATGTAATCTTTCTCATGGAATATTCTCCTGTAAAAAATAAAATTTAAAAAACTAATACGTTACAGACGTCTGCAACATACCACTTACCTACCATCATTTTCTGGCGTAGATACTACCAATGGCCACCGATAATGTCTATCATAAAGATAAAACAACCTGCTGGAAAAGCCTTACCTGGCAAGCTTTCTCTCTGCGCTGGGCTTTTAAATATTCTTATGGTACAAAGCACGAATGCAAAGTTCTTCAGCTCATACAATTCTTGTGGTGGACGATAACCCGGTCAACCAACATACTCTGAAAGCTATCCTTGATGTGGCGGGATACGAGGTTGTCACAGGCAGCAATTCAGACGAAGCGCTTGAAATTATTAGTAACCAATCTCCAGATATTATTTTGCTCGATGTGATGATGCCCGGTATTGATGGATTTTCCCTGTGCCGAAAATTAAAAAATACTCCTGATTTTTCGAATATTCCGATCATTTTCCTCACATCACTTTCCCAAAAAGAAGACATCGTTAAAGGTTTCAATGCAGGGGGCAATGATTATATTACCAAGCCCTTTAACCAGCAGGAATTACTGGCACGGGTACGAAATCATCTTCATATCTACGATGTACTTCTGGAAAACAAACGACTGATTGAACTTTCCGATGCTGCAAGTCGCTCCAAAACTGAATTTCTGGCTTCGATGAGTCATGAAATCCGAACACCGCTTAATTCCATCATAGGAATGGCTGAAGTCTTGTCCGAGACGGAACTCAGCCCTGAACAACATGAATATGTACGAATCTCACGTTCTGCAGGAGAAAGTCTTCTTGAGATTATTAATGATATTCTGGATCTTTCAAAAATTGAGGCGGGCCAAACTGAGCTTGAGTCCATTGACTTCCACCTCCCCTCACTGCTTGACTCTGTGGTTTCAATCCTCTCCGTTCGTGCTGTTGAACAAAACACTCGGCTTTCAACACACATTGAGAAAGATGTTCCCACAGAAATCAGTTGTGATCCAACCAGGCTTCGCCAAATCCTGATCAATCTTGTTGGAAATGGTCTCAAATTCACAAAAAACGGGACAGTTGACATATCTGTCGCATTGGCCCCCCCCCAAAAACTCCTCTTTGCCATCAAAGATTCAGGAATTGGTATCCCAAAAGACAAACAGGAACTCGTCTTTGAAAGCTTTACTCAAGCCGACTCCGTCACCACCAGAAAGTACGGAGGAACAGGTCTGGGACTGACCATCTGCCAGAAACTAACAGAAATTATGAACGGAAAAATATGGTTGGAAAGTGTTCCTGATCAAGGCTCCACCTTCTTTTTCACCTGCAGCTTTCGTCAGGCTCTATCAAACCCGTTACCAGTCACCGAAAACAGAGTCCAACCTCCAAGTTGTGCAATACTCCCAAGTGCCCATATCCTGCTTGTGGATGATAATGAGGATAATTGCAACCTTCTCAGTCTCTATCTGCAAAATACTCCCTTTACGTTTAAAACCGCACATAACGGCAAAGAAGCAGTGCAGATGTTCAAGTCCTCTTCTTTTGACCTGATCTGTATGGATATTGAAATGCCGGTCATGGATGGCTACGATGCAACCAGACAAATAAGACAATGGGAACAGAAAGAAAAACTTGCCGCCACCCCCATTATTGCCCTCACAGCCCATGCTTTTGTGCGCTTTAGAAAAAAATGTATGCAGGCAGGCTGTTCGGACTACCTGACAAAACCAGTGCGAAGAAATACTCTTATCCATACCATTGCTGCTCATCTCCAGCCTGGCCAGACTGATGCCACCCGTGGAGCGTATAATAAACCGACCACCAAGGCACCAGCAGTCATACTCGATCCCAAAATCAAAGAACTGATCCCCCACTTTCTTACAAACAAACGTGAAGATGCCAAAAAGCTCTTCGATTCAATCAAATCCGGGAATATAGCCAAACTGCAAAGTCAGGCTCATACCATAAAAGGGACCTCATGGATGTATGGTTTTAAGGAACTCGGTGATATGTGTCTTGAGCTTGAACAGGCTGCAAAAGAGACAGATATGGACAAAGCACATACACTTGTCTTACAGATGAGTGATTATTTAAATACTCTTACCATTTCCTACTCGACTCCTGCTCAGACAAAAAAGTAGTCATTCACTGTTTTTATTTGTTATTTAAGGATGATGGCGTCGTAAAAACTCTTCATCTGCTTCGTTGCTACATTTTTTATTTAATTTCAACGTACCTTAGTACGCTGAAATTAAATAAAAAATGTGCGCCTCGCATATGAAGCTTTTTACTTAGCCATCTTTCAATTGACCT
>CAMZLK010000035.1 GCA_947311475.1 uncultured Desulfocapsa sp. | reverse complement strand
TTTATACAGCAATGGCTTCGGCATGTGTCTCCCTTCATGCACCTGTGCAGGCGCAGGCAAGTGACCTTGAACTGCTTTCTTTAGATGAGCTACTTGATCTGGAAGTTATTTCCGCAGCCAAAGTGCCGGAAAAGGTAACGGATACTCCTGCTGCGATTTTTGTCATTACCCAGGAGGATCTACGAAGAAACGGTGTTCAGACTATTCCGGAAGCCTTGCGTATGGTTCCAGGTATGCATGTCTATCAGATTGATGCCAATAAATGGGCTGTCAGCGCTCGTGGATCTGCTTCCAGATTCGCAAATAAAATGCTGGTCATGATTGATGGCCGTATCGTATATTCACCACTGTTTTCAGGTGTATTCTGGGATGTTCAGGATGTCCTGCTGGAGGATATTGATCGTATTGAAGTCATCCGTGGTCCGGGAGGAACTCTGTGGGGTGCAAATGCTGTGAATGGTGTCATTAATATTATCAGTAAAGATAGTGCTGACACTCAGGGCGGCCTTGTTGCCTTGCAGGCGGAAACAAGCAAAAGTGGTGAAATATCTTCGCGTTACGGTGGTTGGTTGAATGGTAGAGCATCCTACCGTTTATATGGAAAATATTTTAACCGTGGTAATTTTGAAATGCCATCTGGTGAAGATGCTAATGATGAATACCATTCAGCTCGAGGAGGTTTTCGGATGGATATGAATGTCACCGCCTCAAACAAGGTGACATTTCAGGGTGATTTGTACGGGGGAGAGTCTGGTGAGACTGTAAGATATATCACACCATTTCCACCTTTCGAGAATTTGGAAACCATCGATGCTCCCGTGTCAGGAGGGAATATACTGGGGCGTTGGACGCGTACTTTCTCAAAAAAATCAGAAATAATCTTCCAGGCATATTATGACTGGGCTAATCGGGATGAGTTTTTTGTTGATGAAACAGTAGATACTGCTGATATTGACTTTCAACACCGTCTGAACATAACCGGTGGTCTGAAAGTTCTATGGGGATTGGGGTACCGCTACACAAAAAGTGATATGGGAGGCACAATCATTGTACCGGAGATTGTCTCATACCATACGAATCCTCAAGTAAGTTGTGATAACCTGTTCAGCGGGTTTCTACAGGGACGTATTCCCATAGCTGGTGAAAAAGGAGCAATCACCCTTGGAACCAAACTGGAACATAATGATTACACAGGGTTTGAATGGCAGCCCAGTGCCCGTATCATGTGGAACCTGAATGTTGATCATTCCTTATGGGCTGCTGTTTCCAGATCGGTTCGTACACCTTCCCGAACGGAACATGATGTGACTGTTAATTCCGGAGGCCTTCATCTGCCACCGGAACAGGGCGGGTTTTTATTATTTGTGAGCCTGATAGGCAATGATGAAATCGAATCGGAAACCGTCTATTCCTATGAAGCCGGTTATCGTGGGAGACTCAAAGAGAATCTCTTTTTTGATGTTAGCATATACTATAATAAATACACGGATCTGGCTGCCGGTGATCAAGTTAGTATGCCCCAGTTTCATCCGTCAACCTTGGGAGGTTATGTGACCATTCCATTTCTGATCAATAATACAATGGATGGTGAAACGTATGGTGCAGAATTGAGTTGTGGCTGGAGCGTTACCGATTGGTGGCGATTAACTGGTGCCTTTACCTGGTTCCAATATAATGCTTTAAATGAAGGCAATTCAGAAGATGGGAGAATGGGTTTTGAAGAGGGGGATAATGCCGATCACCTTCTTTCACTGGTTTCTTATATGGATCTGCCAAAGAATTTCGAGATAAACATGAGCTTCTATTTTATTGATGCACTGTATGGGCTCGCTATAGACTCGCGTACCCGTCTTGATTTGAATATGGGCTGGCATCCAACAGACAATGTGACCTTGAGTGTTGGCGCGCGAAATCTTTTCCAGGATGATCAGCAGGAATTCAGTGATACAATGGATGGAATTCTTGCCAGTGATATTCCACAGACATTTTATAGTAAATTAACAATAACCTTCTAGGATTAAGGCATTAATGCGTTACAGGCTGCTTTTCTTTTTCATATTTTTTATTCTTCTCCCGGTACGTAACACAGTTGCGTCGAATGAGATTCATTCGAGTCGTGCCATGGAAATTCAGGCAGCCTTCCTCGTTAAATTCTGTGCTTACGTTAAATGGCCAAAGAGTGCTTTTTCCGGTCCTGACGATCCTATTATCATAGGGATTGTTGGCAGAGATCCTTTTGGTTCAACTGTGGATAAAATTGCTCGTTCCTTTAAAGCAAAAGGAAGAAATGTTGAAATAAGGAGATTTTCTAATTCTGCATCTATTACAAAGAGCCATGTACTTTTCATTCCATCTTCTGAACAGAAAAACATCTGTGAAATCAGTGAGGTATTGTCAGGAGGGTCTGTTCTTCTTGTGAGTAACGCCCCAGCATTTCTTGAACAATCCGGCATAATAAATTTTGTTATGGTGGGGAAAAAAATACGTTTTAATATCAGCAGGACAAATTATCAGAAAGCAGGATTGGTGATCAGCTCGAAACTCCTTGCTGTTGCCCATTGCATTAAATGAAAACATAAGGACAAATTAAGGTTCTATTAAGGCAATATGAGTTCCTCACTCTTTCGAAATCTATCCATTAACAAGAAACTGGCAATTGTAATTATCTTCAGTTGTCTTCTTGTCTCCCTGATGACCTCCGCACTGTTTGTCGGACGGGATATAATATCTTTGCGGCAATCCATGATTGCAGATCTTTCCGGGTTGGCAAAAGTTGTTGGTATCAACTGTAAGGCACCTCTGGAATTTATGGATACGGAGACCGCAGGGGAAGTGCTTTCTTCTTTAAGTGCAAGGCCGCATATCCTTCAGGCAGTTCTCTATTCTCAGGACAATCAAGTGTTTGCACAGTATTCTGCATCTTCTGTTACCAGTGAAGACGCACAGGATTTCCACAATCATTTAAAGAATGCACATTCGTTGCTGTTATTAGAAGAATCGTATCACTTTCATAAAGATTACATTGACCTTACTGTTCCCATTGGTGAACTGGGGAAAAGAGTAGGTGCCATTGTTCTTAAAGCAGATCAGGATGAGTTCTATGCCATTCTGGTTTGGCTGTTGTATGCTGTTTGCGGTATTTTTGTTGCCACTCTGTTACTTGCCTTTTATTTCTCATCCATACTCAACAAGGTCATTTCACGGCCTATTCTTGCACTTGCTGAAGCAATGGAGCGTGTACGCAGGGAGGAAAACTATGCTATTCGGGTAGATATCACTTCCGGAGATGAACTCAGCGTACTGGTTGAAGGTGTAAACTCAATGCTTTCAGGTATTGAACAGCGTGATGAACAGTTATTTGTGGCAAAACAAGTAGCTGAGAACGCAAATCTTGCCAAGTCACAGTTCCTGGCTCAGATGAGTCACGAGATACGGACGCCAATGAATGGTGTTCTGGGGATCGCGTCCCTTCTGATGCATACGTCATTGAACGAGAAACAATTGAAGTTTGTTCGTACCATACATAATTCGGGAGAATCCTTACTTAACCTCATCAATGATATCCTTGATTTTTCCAAGATCGAAGCGGGTAAGCTTGAGTTGGTACTGCTTTCATTTAATCTTCGGGACATGACTGAGGAGATTGTGGAACTGCTTTCTGAACATGCTCAGGAAAAGAATGTCAATCTTGCCTGCCTGGTTGAATTGGATGTGCCTGCTTATGTGACTGGAGATCCTGGAAGATTACGGCAGATCCTAATGAACCTCCTTGGTAATGCTCTTAAATTCACAAGTCACGGGGAGGTTTTACTGTTTGTTTCTGTGGAAAAAGCCCACAATAAGGATGTTTGTCTTCGTTTTGAAATCAGGGATTCTGGAATTGGCATTAAAAAGGAAAAGCAGGAAGATATCTTTGCTGCTTTTTCCCAGGCAGATGAATATACCACCCGTAAATTTGGCGGTACAGGACTCGGACTTGCAATCTGTCGACGGCTCGTGGATTTAATGGGTGGGGAAATCGGAGTTGAAAGTGTTGAAGGGAAAGGGGCAACTTTCTGGTTTACCACAGTTTTCTCCATTGGCAGTTCCAGTGGGATTGCAATAGATATTCAATCTGAAATAGCAACGGCACAATACTTTGATGCTTCAATTCTTGTGGTTGAAGATAACCTGACTAACCAGATTGTGGCAGAGGGTACTCTTGAAAAAATGTGCTGCAAAGTGGATCTGGCAAATAACGGTATAGAAGCAATAGCTGCGGTAGAGAAGAAAAAGTATGATCTCATTTTTATGGATTGTCAAATGCCGGTCATGGACGGGTACAAAGCCACAGAAAATATCAGAAAGGTTGAAAAGGAAAATGGGACAGAACGGGTTCCGATTATTGCCCTTACTGCCCACGCCATGAAAGGGGATCGGGAGCGCTGTTTTGCAGTGGGAATGGATGACTATATTGCCAAACCGGTCAGGGAACCGCAAATGGCACAAATTTTGACAAAATGGCTTTCTGTAAAATGATGCAAATCTGATCCAACGATTAGTTGGGAGGGGGGGGATGATTTTCCTTGATATTCGTTCGTTGTTTCACATATCATTGAAAGACGTTACTGCTCACAGGGCACCGTATCTCTGCGGAGTCTCGTTCCTCGCTTACTTGTGCGGTCACGCTGACTTACGTATGACTTATATGCTGCGCCAGCCTGCCTGCGAAAAGCTGCAGCACCCTGTAAGCAGTTACAAAATCAGTGGTTTGCGAAAATAAGTAGTTGTTTATCCCGTGAGTAGTTACGAAAAAACAATGTCGCAATAAGCAGTAATACAAACGCAGGACATATCGGAGACCCATGAGACGGAACTATCGAAAATCTATTTTATCAATAGTTGTTTTTTATCTCAGTATTCCATGTTTACCGGCATCAGGTAGTGCAGCAGTGGAAGAAGGCAGTGACTTTTTTGATATGGATATTTCACAATTGATGCAGATAACCATCACTTCAGTATCCAAAAAACCACAGGCCCTTTCCGATGCAGCAGCAGCAATCTTTGTTATTACCCAGGATGATATTCATCGATCTGGGGTAACGTCCATTCCCGAAGCGCTTCGCATGGCCCCCGGCCTGCAGGTTGCTCGAATAGGTGCTGAGAAGTGGGCCATCACTGCACGGGGATTTAATGGTCAGACAGCCAATAAATTGTTGGTACTTATGGATGGCCGTACCCTCTACTCTCCTTCTTTTTCAGGTGTATATTGGGATGTTCAGGAGACATTACTTGAAGATATTGACCGGATTGAGGTGATTCGTGGCCCCGGTGGCACGATCTGGGGTGCAAATGCTGTGAACGGTATCATCAATATCATCACTAAAAAAGCAAGTGACACTGAGGGAGGCTTGGTTCGGATCTCTGCAGGAAATGAAGAAAGGGGCTCTGGAGGGCTACGTTATGGCGCGGCAATGGGAAATTCAACACACGCACGCGCCTATCTCACCTACAGAAATCACGATTCTTTTGGACTCCATGATACTGAAACTGACGCCAACGATGACTGGCAAAGCCTCCATGGTGGATTTCGTGTGGATGGCGGGACTGCCGGAGATGATACATGGACTTTGCAGGGTGATATTTATACAGAAGAAGCGAATCAACTGGTTTCCCCAAGTTATGAACAGATAGCGCCTTTCAGGTCTGTTGCACCTGATGATTACGATGCAAGTGGATGGAATTTTTTGACAAGGTGGCAGCATCAGTTCTCTGCAGATAACTCCTGGACCATTCAAAGTTACTATGATTATACCAATCGGGATGAATTGTATATCGGGCAGACACATAAAATATTTGATGTGGATTTTCAACATCAACTACAGCTTGGCAGACACCATGATTTGATCTGGGGCATGGGATATCGTAATATTCGTGATAACTTTGATAACAGCTTTCAGCTTGTAATGTCACCGGACAGTGCGACCCATGAGTTATTCAGCGCTTTTGTTCAAGATGAAATTATGCTCATGCCTGATCGACTGTGGCTTACATTGGGTTCTAAAATTGAGCACAATGACTTTTCCGGATACGAAATACAGCCAAGCGGAAGAATCCTTTTTCGGCCGGTGGACGATCAGACTGTGTGGGTTGGTGTATCAAGAGCGGTACGAACTCCTTCCCGTAGCGGAAGAAATGCCAGATTTACGGTGGGGATGATTCCTGAATTGCCTCCATATCCTGCACCGTTGTTTTTGTGGGGTAACGAGGACTATGATTCTGAGGACGTTCTTGCCTATGAGCTGGGATATCGCGTTGTTCCCATAAAACAGTTTTCCCTTGATGTTGCATTATTTTACAATGAATATGACAATCTTCGTACGGCAACTCCCATTAGTATGCCGCCTACTGCCAGGATACAATTCGAGAACAAATCGTCTGGATCAAGTTATGGATTTGAACTTGCTGCCGACTGGAAACCAGCTTACTGGATAAACTTTCAACTTGCATACACCTGGCTTGAACTTAACCTTGATGCCAACGATGGTGAAAGTGGCATTGATCTTATTGTTGTGCATGAAGATTCCAGTCCACAACACGGAGTCTCCCTGCGCTCGAGCATCGATATCGCAGCGGATTGGCGGATGAATCTGTGGGTGCGATATGTGGATCAGTTTGCTGCAGGAGGTATTGTAGCACTGACAAATAAGTCTATTATTGATGAATATGTGGCTTTTGATGTCAATATTTCCTGGCATCCGAGAGAAAATATAGAATTGATGCTGGTGGGTCAGAACCTTTTTAGCTCAGGAAGAATGGAGTTCACATCTGAGTATCTGGCACCACTGACTGACATCGAACAGAGCATATACGGAAAATTGACGTATCGTTTCTAAGAAAACGAAAATACGAATAACCAATATGACACGAAAGGCTCTCATACTATTCCTTCTCTTTATCGCTTCATGGAATTGTGTGCTTCCGTTGTCTTGTGCCGGAGCACAGAAGTCTGATAGTGCGGTGGAATATAAAATCAAGGCTGCCTTTCTTCTTAATTTCGCCAAATTTATCAACTGGCCAGAGGGATCTTTTACTGACGAAAAACAACTTTTTACAGTTTGTGTGTTGGGTGAGAATCCTTTTGGTTCTGCCCTGTCAGCCATTGAAACGCGAACGGTTGGCAGCAGAAAAATTGATTTGGTTTATGTGGATAATGTGGAGCAGGCCAGAAGTTGTAACCTGCTTTTTGTCAGTGCTTCTGAAAAAAATAATCTTGTGGCGATCCATAGGGCTTTAGCCGATAAAACGATAATTATGGTAAGTGATATCGATGGATTTGTCAGTGCTGGAGGAATAATCGAGTTCGTCACCAAATACGATAAACTCGCCTTTAAAATCAATCTGAGCCGAGCTCGGGAGCAGGGATTGGAAATCCATTCTGCTCTTTTAAACCTTGCAACTGAAGTGATACAATAGAAGAATGAAAAGCTGGTTTAGACAACTGCCTATCAGGCACAAACTTAATACTATTATTTTATTGGCCTGCAGTTTGGCTCTACTGCTTACAACCTTAGCTTCTTTTGTAAGTCAGCAGTATCTAAACAAGATACAGCTACGTGGAGAATTGCAGACGCTTTCCAGTGTTATCGCCGAAAACAGTCGGGCCGGCCTCGCTTTCCAGGATAGAGAGACCCTGGCAACCATCCTTGTATCCCTTTCAGCCAAGCCATCCATTATTCATGCAGGAATTTATTCCATGGACCATGAACTTTTTGCAGAATATAAGAGTGCAGCTTTTAGTGGCGATATCCCTCTGACGCTTTCTGAGGAAAACCAGGGCTTACGTCTTTTTCAAGTGCATGATACGCATGTTGATGTCAGCGAGCCGATTATTCTGGATGGTGAGCAAATTGGTATCCTCCTTATTCACGTGAGTCTTGAGGAAGCACGTCGCAACCTGTTCCTGATCGGGGCAGGAATGGCTTGTATCATGATACTTGGTTTATTGGCATCCATGCTGTTGTCCAGCCGTTTACTGAGAGTTATTGCCACCCCCATCACCACTCTTTCCACTGCAATGAAAGAGGTGTCCAGAAAAAAACAGTACGATCTTCGTATTCCGGTTACGAGTGATGACGAGCTCGGACTCCTGGCCACTGGTTTTAATAGTATGCTGGATCAAATTCAAGAGCGTGATGAACATCTTGAGGCGACGGTGGTCAAACGGACAAAAGATTTGATGCAGGCAAAGGAAGCGGCCGAAGCAGCCAGTCGAGCTAAAAGTGAATTTCTAGCCAATATGAGCCACGAGATTCGAACTCCAATGAATGGTGTTCTCGGGGTTGCTGATCTCTTGCTGCAAACAGAGCTACCTGAAAAACAACGTGAGCTTGTTCGGACCATTCGTGCTTCCGGGAAAAATTTACTCCACATCATAAATGATATCCTTGATTTTTCAAAGATTGAAACGGGGAAACTGGAGCTTGAATATATTGACTTTGATCTTCGGGAATTGATCGATGGTATTTACGATCCTTTTTCCAGCAAGGCCAGTGAGAAGGGGTTGACACTGGTTAGTCAGGTACAGGAAGATATTTTGGGAATTGTTCATGGTGATCCGGTTCGGCTGCGTCAAATTCTCACCAACCTTATTGAGAATGCCATTAAGTTTACCGATCATGGAAGTATTCATCTGTTTACCAGGCTTGAAGAACAAACAAATGGTGTGTGTGTATTGCGTTTTGAAGTTCGTGATACCGGAATTGGGATTACGGCAAAACAGAAAGAAGGGATTTTCGATACCTTTTCCCAGGCAGACAGCAGTACCACTAGAAAATATGGAGGAACCGGACTTGGTCTGACAATATCACGTCAACTGGTTGAGCTGATGGATGGAGAAATTGCTGTAACCGGTGAGCGGGGAGGTGGCGCCCGTTTTTCGTTTACTGTTGCCCTGCAGGTTCCAGTGGATCAGAAGGCAGCTTTTTTCGATTACAAAGAGGGACAGCAGAGAAATGTATCGGATAGCAGTCAGTTTGACTGCCGAATTCTTCTTGCCGAGGACAACATTACCAATCAAATTGTTACTGAAGGAATGCTTGAGTTGTTTGGCTGCAAGGTTGATCTGGTAATGAATGGAAGAGAAGCTGTTCAGGCAGTGAGAGATCAAAAATACGATCTGGTTTTTATGGATTGCCAGATGCCTGAGCTGGATGGTTACAGTGCAACAGGAGAAATACGGGAAGTGGAAAAGTCCACCGGAAAGAGTCGTCTTCCGATAGTTGCCCTTACTGCGCATGCACTGAGTGGTGACCGGGAGCGTTGTATTTCCGCTGGCATGGATGACTATCTCAGTAAACCCCTGAGAAAGGATCAGCTTGGTGCAGTTCTTGAAAAGTGGTTACTCGATTTAAAGTTGGATGGAGAGATGGGAATTCAGGATAGCGTTACGAATGAAGAGGGAGCATCAGATGGGATACACTTTGATCCTGATGCGTTGCAGGGTTATACAGTGTTGCAGAAAGCAGGGCAGCCCGATGTCATTGTAAAGTTAATTGATAGTTATTTTGAGGGCGCTTTTGATCTGTTACAATCCATGGAAAGAGCTATACAGAACCAAAATGCTGAGGATCTATTTAACGCCGCTCATACCATGAAACCCAATAATGCCATGGTGGGTGCGATTAGAATGGCGCAAATTTGTATTGAACTTGAGACAAAAGGAAGATCTGGAATATTTGAAGACTGCGATAAATTGTTTGCCGAGATGACAGAAGAATTTTCGTATGTCAAAAACAAACTACAGGATATTTTAAGAGAAAAAAACCATCACAAAGAGTTCAGTACTGAAGTGATGGGACACTAAAGAACTGTCCGGAAATAAGTTGGGATGCCGTATGTTTCTGTTTCTGTTGATGGAATTGTTGGGTAAAATACTAACCTTCACCGGTAGCAAAAGTTTTTAAGGTGTTATGCAAAATAAGGTCAGCCACATTTCTCAAAAGTCAATTAATTGTTCCTGCTTAAGGTTTAAACCTCCGTCTTTAGACGGGTAGCATTATATCTAGCAGTTGGTTTATGGTCGTTTGTATGGGATATCGTCGAGGAAGTCATACAAAATATAAGATAGAATATCATTTTGTTTGGGTAACTAAATATCGTTACCAAGTGCTGCAAGGTGATCTTGCTGTTCGAGTACGTGAATTGGTGCAGATGCGTACCTCTCCTGTTGAGGAAAAGAGGTTGGAAGTCGCTGTTATTGTAGAAGATAACGGGATTCCTGATCTGAAGGAAGACCCGACCCGATTGCGGCAGATTCTTACTAATCTTATTGGAAACTCGGTTAAATTTACGGATAAAGGAGAAATTGTTGTTCGGGTTTCAACTCTCCAACAGAGTAGTCAGCGTGTGGTGTTGCATATATCCGTACGGGATACCGGGATTGGCATCAGTCCGGAGGTGCGGCATTGACTCTTTAAACCGTTTTCTCAAGCAGATGGCTCAACAACAAGGAATTATGGTGGAACCGGGGCGGGCTGGCTATTTCCAGTGAGCTGGTTTCGTGCATGGGGGGAGAGTTGACTTGCGAGAGTGAGCCGGGAGCTGGTTCGCATTTCTTTTTTTCAGTTTGCTTTAAAGCTGTTCTGACACAGGAAAAAAGGAACACCTGTCTGATTATGTCCAAAACCAACACACTTTTGCAGAAGATAGTCATCAATTCGGGATGCGGAGAAAAAAGAAGGTGGTGGAAAACGTATCCCTATCATAGCGTTAACTGCTAATGCTCTTGAAGGAGATAGGGAAAGATGCTTTTTAGCTGGTATGGATGAATATGTCAGTAAGCCTTTTAAACAGGAGGACCTATTGAAGATTTTTAGACGTTTGTTTCATGGGGGAAAAGCATTGGAGTCAACGGGGCAAGTTTCTGATAGAGAAAGAGTTGTACGGCAATTGTCGGGAGAGAGCCTGGAAACTCAGGAAGAAAGAGGTGCTCCGGTAATTGATCAAAGTGTACTTAATTCACTGCGGGATTTGCAAATGGAGGGGAAGCCTGATATTCTTAAAAGAGTCATCGATGCGTATCTTTCAAGCACTGCGTCTCTTGTTGAAACGCTTAAAGAAGCATATTCAGCCATGGACATTGACGGGATACAAAATTCTGCCCACAGTCTTAAATCAAGCAGTGCTAATGTGGGTGCCATTAAACTTTCTGAATTATGCAAAGAACTTGAAATGAATTGCAGAAATAATACTTTGGAAAACGCACCGTTTTTGATTTCTGGAATAAGCGCTGAGTTGACTCTGGTCAGGGATGTGTTGAAAAGGGAAATCTATTCAATATGACATATTCCCTTCCCCAAAGAGATACTCCTCTGGCATTGGTCGTTGACGATGAACTTTCCTTGCGTCTCTCCATGAGTGCCGCGCTTTCAAAAGCTGGTTTTGAAGTGATCGAAGCCGAGAATGGCAGGGACGCTCTGGCGCTTTTTCAATCACATACGCCTGATCTTGTTTTGCTTGATGTTCTGATGCCGGAAATGGATGGTTTTGAAACCTGTTCGGCCATACGCAAAATGCCGGAAGGGCAGTATGTTCAAATTCTGATGGTAACAGGACTGGATGATAGCGATTCCATAGAATATGCTTTTGAAGTTGGTGCCAATGATTTTGTAGCAAAGCCTCTGAACTGGGTTATGCTCGGTCATCGCGGAAGATATATGCTGCGGGCTGGTCGGGCATTTCAGGAGTTGAACAGCAGCGAACGCAGATTAGCAAAAACGCAAGAACTTGCCAAGTTGGGAAACTGGGAATTTGATCTCATCAATGATTCCTTTTATTGCGCCCCGGAAGCTTGTCGTTTGTTAGGTTTGGATGATGAACGTCATGTCACGTACAACGAGTTCCTGGATACAGTTATTTCCTCTGAACGAAAACGAGTGAAACAACAAATTGATGTAGCAATACAATCCGCTAAATCTTTTAGTGTTCACTATCGGGTTATGTTTCCTGATGGCGTTTTTCATCATATCCTTAATCGAGGCGAAATACTCTTCAATGAAAATGGAATTGCCGAGATGGTATTAGGTGCGGTTCAGGATGTTACCCAGTTAAAGCATGCTGAGGAAGAAATCCGCAGGCTTGCGTTTTATGACGGATTGACGGGGCTGGCTAACCGCATACTATTTATGGATCGTCTGGATTATGAGATCACTTCTGCCAAGCTGAATAGTGGTTGTTTCGCCCTGTTGTTTCTCGATCTTGATCAGTTCAAACGAATAAACGATACCTGTGGGCATTATATTGGTGATCTTCTATTAAAGAAAGTATCTGAAACACTCCAAACATGTATTTGTAGCAGTGATACAGCTTCAGGGCCTGTTACGGATATTCTGGATGCTTTGATTGCCCGGTTTGGGGGAGATGAGTTTATCATATTACTTCCTGATATCAGTGAACCGGAAAAAGCAGCACTGGTTGCTCAAAGAATTCTTCATGAAATGCCAAAAACGCATCATATTGATGGTCATGATATTTCTGTGACCACAAGTATTGGTATCAGCGTCTACCCAGCCGATGGGGAGAAATCTGAAGTGCTATTGAAACATGCCGATTCCGCAATGTATCATGCCAAGGAAACAGGAAGAAACAACTATCAATTTTATGAAGAATCCTTGAACGTTGCGGTGCTGGAACGATTTTCCCTCGAACAGGATATAAAAGGGGCTTTGAAAAGAGAAGAGTTCCTTCTTTATTATCAACCGCAAATCGATCTTACAAGCCATAAAATTCTTGGCGCTGAAGCATTGATTCGATGGATACATCCACAGAAGGGGATGATTCCACCGGATAAATTTATTCCCATTGCAGAAGAGTCAGGGCTTATCCTTGAAATTAATAAATGGGTTATACAGACTGCCTGTAATCAGAACATGGTATGGAAAAAGGCCGGTTTGGGTCCTGTTAGAATTGCTGTCAATTTGTCTGGTTACCAGCTTGTAAAGCAAAATATCATAAAGGTCATCAGAGATGCGCTTCAGGAGGCTGATCTTGACGCAAAATGTCTTGAAATAGAGATCACTGAAAATATTTTCATGCAGGATAGTGAGGATACGGTCTGGATACTCCGGGAGATGAAGGATCTTGGTCTCAGGATAGCTCTGGATGATTTCGGGACAGGATATTCTTCTCTTAATTATTTAACGTCTTTTCCTGTGGATGTTATAAAGATCGATCGTTCCTTTGTCATGGGGATTCCTGAGCTTAAAAATAATCTTGTCATTATCAAAACTATTATCGCCATGGGGCACAGTCTGGGGATGAAAATTGTCGCTGAAGGCATTGAGACTGAGGAGCAGTTAGCCCTTTTGTTAGAATTTGGGGCTGATGAAGGTCAGGGATGTTATTTTAGTCGCCCTGTTCCACAGGATAAATTTATCAGGTTTTTACAGGAAGATTCTCTCTGATTTTCACTTGATTGGATCCCACAACTCATTTGCTCAATCCTGTTTTTTTCTGTTTTCCATAAATTGTAAGCACCCACCCTGCAGCAGTGCTCCAATCAACATGTAGAAAGTGAGGATTATGGTAAAGGCTACTCCAAAGTAGTCGATCATCATCGGAAGAAGTGGAATCTTAATGGCTCTTGATGCAAAAAAGACCACAATTAACTCATCTTTCATACCGTGCTCACGTAAATCTTCGATCAGAGGATACCATATATACATCGGTCCGTGGCTGATAACTCCCGCAGCGAGCGCCCAGAACCATCCTTTCCTTCCACTTTCATGACCAAGATGTGCCGCAATCTGTTTAGGTTTTAAAAGATAGTTCAACAGGGCGGTAAAAAGAATAACCATACCCAAAATTGGCAGTATTTTTGTGAGAATAGAAGCACTCTTTTGCAGAGCCATAAGTGCGGAGTGGCTGTTAATGGCAAATAGTAAGCCATACAGACCAAAGATGACCCAGAAAAAGTATTTGCCACGAAAACTAAAAGTTTTGTCTTTTTGTTTCATGTCAGCACCTGCATGGTAATGCTGGTCAACCCGGCTATCAGCATGCAAAAAACAAAAGAAAGGATATTTCTGTACAGAGTAAAGCGACTCCCAAATATTTCTATTTCTGCAGGCAGTTGCACAAGGCCAAGTGTTACCCAGGAGAGAATAAAAGCGCTCACTGCATAGAGTGAAATTCCCTGGTCCAGCAATTCTCCGCCAACCAGGTAGCTTACGATGGGGTTCCCTGCTGCTACTGAGCCGGTGAGTGTACCAATCAGTGTGTCGAGGAGAGCGTTGCCTTGAAAGAGAGATGCAATCATAGCAGACGTTACCAGAACCTGGAAAAGACCAACTAAACCGATGACCCCTAAAAGAAGGGGAGCCATGGAGAAAAATGAGAGGCTGCTCTTTTTCAATACCTTTAAAAATGTTTGTTTTTGCTGTAAATTTCTGTTTTTGCTGTTTGGGGATGTGGGAGTTGAAGTTTTCATATGCACAAAATAAACATGAATGTGTAGAAAGCAAGGGCATCTGTATGGACAATTATCACAAAAAGAGTTTCAGTCAACTATTTGACTATCGTTAGTCATGGTATTTTCCTTAAGGGGAGTTTTTATTCAGCATCAGTGTTAATATAGAGCTAATAAGCGAGACAACAATGATAAAAACTAAAATTATTGCAACACTTGGGCCAGCCAGCCAAAGTGTGGAGCAGATAGATAAGTTGATACTGGCGGGTGTGGATGTTTTTCGCATCAATCTATCCCATGGTGATCATGCGTCCCAGGCTGCTCTAATTACAGCAGTCAAAGATGCCCGAAAAAAGGCAGGCCGGGAAACTGCAATTCTTCTTGATACCCGGGGCCCTGAGATCCGTACCAGTGACATCGAAGGTGGAGCAGTTTTTCTTGATCAGGGCCAGACATTCTTTTTGACCACCGATACAGTTGTTGCAACATCAGAAAGAATGGGAGTCAATTATCATGGCATTGCAGATGATCTGAATATTGGTGACAATATCCTGCTCGATGATGGCAAGCTGGCTTTACGTGTTATGAGTTTACATGGGAATGATATTCGAACCGAGGTTATAACTGGGGGGTATCTTGGAGAACATAAACGGGTCAGCCTGCCCGGTGTCAAAGTTAATTTACCACCATTGACGGAAAAGGATGTGGCAGATATTAATCTTCATGGCCAGGGGATAGGACAGAAAACAATCACTGGCGAAGTTTCAGTCGTTGATGAATATACCAGTCTTGATGAATTTAAAGTCGGGAGTATTTTGGTAACATGTGATACTGATAATTCCATGCTTGAAAGTATGAGTGGTGCAGCAGGAATAATCACTGAGCAGTCGGGACTCACATCACACGCTGCCATTGTTGGCCGTGAGAAGGGAATACCTGTGATTGTGGGGGTGAAAGATGCCACCCGAAAACTGATAAGCGGTCAGATTGTCAATATGAACTGCCAGCATGGGCAGATTTACCGGACAAGATAATAAATTATGAAACGTAATCCTTTTGGTGCACTTCTTGATAAAACAACTCCGCCTGAAGGATTGTTGCTACTGGTTCTCTCCGTTATTATCGGTGGCTCCACAGGGCTTGCTGCTGTTGCTTTTATCAATCTGATCGCAATAATCCAGAACCGGTCCTATACCACAGTTCAACTCCTTTTTCCCCATCTTGGTCTCTGGAGTTATGCTCTGGTACCCATTGGTGGTGCCTTGATTGCAGGGCCGATCATTGCCTGGTTTGCGCGTGAAGCAAAGGGCCATGGTGTACCTGAAGTGATGCAGGCTCTTGTTATGAGAGGTGGCAGAATTCGTCCGCGTGTTGCAATTGCAAAGATTGTTGCCTCTGCATTATGCATTGGAACCGGTGGATCTGCCGGACGGGAAGGGCCAATTGTTCAGGTCGGTTCCACCCTTGGTTCAGCCCTGGGGCAGATTCTGCATCTCTCTGATGATCGCATAAAAAATCTTGTGGCCTGTGGTGCAGCTGCTGGAATTGCAGCCACCTTTAATGCTCCCATTGCAGGTGTTGCCTTTGCCATTGAGGTTTTGATGTGTGAGCTACAGGTGCGAGCCTTTGGCAACGTGGTAATTGCAGCAGTATCTGCTGCTGTTGTCAGTCAAATATACCTTGGCGACAGGCCCGCCTTCACCGTCCCCTCTTATTCCATGGAGTCGCCAGTAAGTATTCTTTTTTATCTTCTTCTTGGGCTTGTTGCCGCCCTTGTTGGTGTGGGGTTTATTCGGATGTTATCCTGGTTTGAGGATGTTTTTGATAACTGGAAATTTCCGCTTTCCCTGAAACCGGCAGTTGGTGCACTGTTGCTTGGTTTGCTTGGTGTCTGTTATCTGCAATTCACGAATACCCGTTTCAGTAGTTCCACCGAATTTCAGCTTGGCATGCCGTTGATTGAAAATATTCCCCATGTGTATGGCCCCGGCTTTACTTTTATTGAACAGGCTCTGCATGGTAGCACCAACTTGTGGATTTTGGCCATTCTTGTCATCTTAAAGCCACTTGCCACGTCCTTAACCCTTGGTTCTGGTAACTCAGGTGGTGTATTTGCGCCATCTCTTTTTATAGGGGCAATGCTTGGTGGTGCCATGGGTGAACTTTTTGCCGCCTGGAATCCTGTGCTTGCAGGCCATCCTGGTGCTTATGCGCTGGTCGGTATGGCAGCGGTTTTTTCTGCCTGCGCCCGTGCTCCACTTACCGCCATGTTAATTGTTTTTGAAATGAGCAATGATTACGCTCTTATCCTGCCGCTTATGCTCACGGCGGTGACGGCTTCTTATCTTGCCCAGTACCTGCATCCTGAATCGATCTATACTGTTAAGCTTGTGAAGCGTGGTATACGATTTGATCAGGGGCGGGATAAAGATATTATGCAAGGGGTACAGGTGGGAGAGGTGATGCATAAGGAACCTCTCACCATTTATAAAAAACAGACTCTGGCAGAGTTGTATCAGAAATTCCAGGAGACAAATCTTCTCGGCTTTCCAGTGCTTGATGATGATGGCACGCTCTGGGGCATAGTTACACTTCAGGATCTGGAAAAGGCTATGTCGCAGGAAGGGGTAAAGCTGCGATCTGTAAAAGTGGCAGATTTATCAACGGTGGATCCTTTGACAGTCTTTCCCGATGAACCCATCTGGACAGCTATCCAGAAAATGGCTCCAAGAGATCTTGCAAGGTTGCCTGTTGTTTCAAGAACATCAGATAAAAAATTACTTGGTCTGGTCAGTCGCAGTGATATTCTTCGAGCCTATGATGTGGGAATTGTGCGTAAACAACGGGGGCAGTTACTTGAAAAACGAATCACACTGCGGCAGGAGCAGCATAACGATTTTATAGAGTTTCGACTGAGAGCTGAACACTACGCTGTTGGCAAGAGAATGCGGGAATTGGAATTGTCCAAATTTATCAATGTGGTTTCGCTTGATCGGGAGGGAGTGCTGCATATCCCCCGTGGAGGTACCTGTTTTGATTCGGGGGATATCATAACTCTTTTTGGCAGAAAAACGTTTCTGGAGCTAACAAGGGAAAGATTTTTTACCGGGGAAAAAGAAAAAATATAATGCATATTTTAATGAAAAATTTCATTTCAATACTACTGGTATTGCTGTTTACCGGTTCGTCCTTTGCTGGAGAATTTAAAATTGTTGCCCCTGTAGCTCTTCTTTTATCACAAGATGATGCCAGCTGGGGAGCAGAGCCAATTGGTGATGGAGATCGTCCTGAGAAGACCTGGCTGGGGCAGTTTGATTCTCCGGATGCAACTGTTCTTGTTGAGACTACCCTCACAGCTGCCATTGATAGCTGCCCAGATACCGGGTCTTGTGTGGTTCAATTGGATCAATCAATTGCTCTTACCGGTGTTCAAATGATCCAACGTCCCAAAACAAAAATTCTGGGTCTCGTCGGTAATGAAATTACTTTCCAAAATGGAGCTGGTGGCAGTTTTATTGAAATCGGGAGTAATGCCAGTGAAATAGTGATTGAAAATTTGAATTTTGATGGTAAGTCTACAAATTATGGGAATAATGGAATATTTGCTGTTTATGTGAGTGGTGAAAATATTGACAAAGTAGCTATCAAAAGCAATGAGATTCATCATATCTACAGTGATGAAGATGCCCATGGAATAGCAATTTACGGAGAAGGCTCGACAGAAAACAGCGCAATACAAAATGTAATAATTGAGAGTAATAGTGTTCATGACATGAAAACAGGATCGAGTGAATCCATTGTGGTAAATGGAAATGTAAAAAACTGGGAAATTGTTGGAAATCAGGTTGCGGATGTAAACAATATCGCAATTGATGTAATTGGAGGTGAGGGGACTGTGACACCGCGGTCTTTGAATGGAAGAATACTGCCCCATCCTCTGGATGCTGCCCGTTATGGATATATCGAAAACAATACGGTAACAAGGATGAGTACCGTCGGTAATGAAGCCTATGGTGCTGTTCATAGCTGGGCTGCCGCTATTTATGTCGATGGTGCGCACCATCTGTATATTGCAAATAACGGGGTCACTGATGCAGAATGGGCCTATGATATAGGTGTTGAGAATTGTGTGGTATCAAAGGACGTTACCCTTGAAACCAATATGGCCTCTAACAGCTATTATGGGGATTTTTTGATTGGTGGATATGCTGAAATCGGTTTCAAAGATCCGGCCGGACAAACAATAAACTGTAATCCAGGCACCTCTGTTGATGCTGATGAAGGCCATGGGTATGTGGAGAATGTAACTGTGAAGAATAACACTTTCAGCAGTCCGGCAGATCCACCGCCGGCAGAGTTTGAAAATACAACTGAGCTCTCCCATCGCATTCGGCAAGCTGTGATTATCCAAACAGGCGTTGTAGAAGATCATCCCAATGGTATCGTTACTGGAGATGAGAATTCCATTCGGGTGACCGAATAACCATTACCTGCAAGAGGTATCATGTTTACAAAAAAACAGTATCAATATATGGTTTTTCTTGTCTGTGTTCCCCTTTTCCAGACAGGTTGTTCTATGTCCTATTCACTGGAAAAATCTTCAGATTCGGTTTCCACAAGTCTTGATTCCCTGACTTCTATTACGTCCATTTCCACCTCGTCATCGGGAAGCGAAGAAGAAAAAATCAGTGCAACAGGGACTGTTTACGAAGAAGACGTTGCGGCTGTCACGGTACTGTATGTCAGTCATGAAAAGACAACTGATGAGTATCAGCGTCAGGTTGCAGGTATTGCTAAAAATCATGGCATCAATGACTGGGAGCAGGAACAGAGTACGTTTATTGCCATGGGTAAAGGCTTGAGACGTGCAGGCGTCAGTCAGGGTTCTATTTCCAGTCTGCCTTACTTCGGATCGATGGTTGATCGTTTAAGTTATTCTCACGTTATCAAGGGGTATCAGATGTAGTTTTATGCGATTTTACCTCTGTATATTCAGAACTCCTTACTTACAGGAAACA
>CAMZLK010000034.1 GCA_947311475.1 uncultured Desulfocapsa sp. | reverse complement strand
CCCCAAACTCTTATACACTGACGCGGACAAACCGCAAGTAAGTGCCTCGAAGGTCTCTCTTTGTTCGCTATCTGTTGCTGGTCTATAGCTCAAGAACTAAGTGGTCTAAGTAAGGTGTTCTGAAATTATTAGCATAAGCAACAGATAGCGAACAAAGAGAGACCTTCGAGGCACTTACTTGCGGTTTGTCCGCGTCAGTGTATAAGAGTTTGGGGAATTGATTTTAAGCCTAAATATTTTACCATAGGTTCAAAATCTTTATCGTCATGGAGCAATGGAATTTTTTCATTTATACAAAATGTCCCGATGATTACATCAATTGTTTCTCTGACAGTGATTCCTCTTTTTCTTAATTTTCTATAGTTCTCGGCACTTTTAATGGCTATTTCGTAGCCACCAAGTTGCTGTAAGGCTAGTATGCTCATAACTTCTTTTGCTTTTTGGTATTCATTCTCGTTTCTAAAGCCTTGTAGCACTTCGGTTAGAATCAGGTCGCCAGTAAACAAAGGGATTTGTGATATCATCTGGTCAAGCACCTCAGTTTGCCATGTGTTTTTGCCATTAAAATAATTAATCCATACTGAGGAATCGACCAGAACCATATTAATCAAGCCTCATTTCTGACAAATTGCCTTCCCAGTTTAATTTGCCTCTGAGTTTACGGATAGCTTCTTGTCTTTTAACTTGAACAAGTAGTTTTAGAGCTGTTTCTACGACACTTTTTTTTTGTTTTAAGATTGCTTAGTTTTAAGGCCTCTGCCATTAGGTCGTCATCAACTACAATATTAGTTCTCATGTGGTACTCCCCTAATTTGGAATGTGTATTAATTCGAATTTTATACACATTCGTGATGGGTGTCAAGTGAGACGATTTTCCGTGTTTTGGGGAAGCCCAACGACTTGTATTGACTGCTGGGGATATTCCGGATTATTCCGAGTGAAATAAGGAATAAAAAAGGGAGGGCAATTGTTAGATTTGTTCTATAAAGTAGAGTATAATATACACAGTGGCGGGGCTTGTTTGTGTCGCTCTTACTCGAATTGTGTAATCGCAAAGGAATCTGATAAAGAATGTTTTTTGATCATGTACCGCAAAAAAGACTGGTCTGCGCCCATCGTGGCGCACGTTCCATTGCTCCTGAAAACACCTTGCTTGCCATGAAAAAGGCCAGAGAGTGCGGAGCATCCTGCTGGGAAACAGATGTGCGGATAAGTAAAGATGGAGAGTTGGTGATATTCCATGATGATACCCTGGAACGTACCACGGATATAGCAACTCACAAGGCTTTTCGAAACCTGACAAATTGGCATGTTGATCAATTCTCGGTTGATGAATTGCGACAGCTTGATGCAAGCTCCTGGTTTTTGACAGATGATCCCTTTGGAACAGTTGCCAATGGAGAAATAAAGGCTAAGGAGAGTGAGGCTATTCAGGGGCAACAAATCCCTTTACTTCGTGAGGTGCTCGATTTCACTAAAACACACTCTTTCCCGGTTAATGTTGAGATTAAGGATCTACAAACGCCTTCCGGGGATGTTCTTATTGTGGACAAGATAATTGATATGCTATTGGAAACTGAGACCATGGATCTTGTTCTTCTCTCTTCTTTCAGGCATGAATATTTACATCGGGCTAAAGAGTTGAGTCCTGAGCTTGCCATCGCAGTCCTTGCAAGAAAGGAGCACCCTTCCAATCTTGTCCGATATCTTAACAGTTTCCCGGCAAACGCGTATCACCCGGACATTGACATTTGTGATGAAGAGTTGGTTGCGAAACTGCTGCATGCTGGTTTTCGTGTGAATAGCTGGACAGTTAACGATGTTGGACAAGTACAGGAAATACACCGTCTCGGAGCCGGAGTCATATCAGACTGGCCCCAACTTTTGCTTTGATTGTTGATTTATCAGGGAGTAGTTGAAACGAATGGAGGGCATGTCTGGCTCAAGAACCCGGATGGAGTGAAAGCTGGCAAAAAGAGCAGATTAGCGAGTTCACCACGTTTGCCGGAGGGAGAAGGTATTAGCCCTTGAGGAGTGATAAAAAATAATGAGAACCATAGGAATGCTTGGCGGGATGAGCTGGGAATCAACCGCCAGTTATTATAAAGCCATCAATGAAGGTATTAGAGATGGTCTTGGAGGCCTGCACTCCGCCAAAATCTGTATGTACAGTGTGGACTTTGATCAGATTGAAAAGTTGCAACATCAGGGAAACTGGCAAGCTGCAGCCGAAATTCTTTCTCAAGCCGCATGCAGTGTTGCAGCTGGAGGTGCAGACTTTTTACTCATCTGTACCAATACCATGCATAGGGTAGCTCCTGAAATTGAAAGGGCAATTTCAATCCCTTTACTTCATATTGCCGATGCGACAGCAGCAAAACTTCAAGAGAACAACGTGAAACGTGTTGGTCTGCTGGGAACCCGATTTACAATGGAGGAAGACTTTTATAAGGGCAGGTTGACAGATATTTACGACATTGATGTGCTGGTACCAGGGAATGATGATATGGATATCATACACAATGTTATTTATTCGGAGCTTTGTCTCGGGAAAATATCCGATGGCTCACGGTTGAAATATCTTGCTATCATAGATTCCCTGTATGAAAGAGGTGCCGAGGCAATAATTCTTGGCTGCACGGAAATTGCTCTGTTGGTTCAACAAAAACACACCACTGTACCACTCTATGACACAACAGAAATTCATGCATCGTCTGCGGTTCAGCGGGCTTTGCAGTAACGAAGAAGATGAAGAGTTTTAACGAATCCATCATAATTAATAACATACAGATCCCCATTGAAAAGGATGGGATGGCTGAGTACCAACGTGCCATCGCGGAAAAGACGGGTTTGGCTACAGAAGATTTCTCTGTTACAAAGATTCTCAGTAAAGCGCTTGATTTACGAAAACAGGAACAGTTTTATTACAAAATGGCATTGGTCATCAGTACGGGTGCCAGGTATCCCAATAGACAGAAATTCAGCCTTTACGCAGAAGCAGTTGCACCCGAAAACAAAACAACGGAGATGCAAGACAGGCCGATAATCGTGGGGTTCGGGCCTGCAGGGATGTTTGCAGCCCTTGAACTTATTGATCATGGTTTGAAGCCCATAATCTTTGAACGGGGCAAAAAAATAGAAGAGCGGTCCCTTGATGTTGAGAAGTTTATCAAAGAACGGAAACTCAATCCTGAATCAAATATTCAATTTGGTGAAGGTGGTGCAGGCTCTTATTCTGACGGAAAACTCTTTTCAAGGAGAAATAATAACACCAGCATCGTTAACCGGGTTTTAAGGACCTTTGTTAAATTTGGTGCCCCACAGGAAATTGAATATATCAGCAAACCCCACCTTGGAACGGATGTGTTATGTGAGATTGTGCGGAATATCAGGCGCTATGTGCAGGAGCGGGGTGGCGAAATTTATTACAGCGCAAGGATGACTGATATCCTGATTGAACAGGGCAGGGCAAAAGGTATTATCATAAATGGTGAGAAAGAATTTATTTCTTCCGCAATCTTTATTGCATTGGGACATTCTGCACGTGATACCGTTGACATGATGCACAAAAAAGGTGTTGCCATGGAGCAGAAACCGCTCTCCATAGGGGTGCGAATAGAACATCCGGTGCACACCATTAACCTTATGCGTTATGGTCAAAAGTATGCCGGTTTTTCAGGACTCGGGGCAGCTACCTATTCTTTGAACCATACCAATCGTAAGATCCGCCGTGGTGTCTATACTTTTTGCATGTGCCCTGGTGGTGAGGTGGTGAATGCATCAAGTAGCGAAGGAGAACTGGTTCTGAATGGAATGAGCTATTCAGACCGAGGCTCACCTTTTTCCAATGGTGCATTGGTTGTAAGTTGTCATGGCAGTGATTACGATTCAAACAGTCCTCTTGCAGGATTTGAATTTCAAAAGAAGATTGAAAAAAAAGCCTTTGCTGCAGGTGGTGGAAACTGGTCGGTTCCTGCTCAGAATCTGATGGATTTTCTTGGTGAAGATGGATCTTCCGGTATAAATGAAAATTCCTATAAGATGGGTGCGGTGTCGGCCGACATGAGAGATCTTTTTCCTGAGTTTGTAATTACAGAGCTGCTTGTTGCATTTCAAAAATGGAGAGAAAAAGTTCCTCTCTTTGTATCACACCATGCGATATTGCTGGGTGCGGAAACACGAACGACTTCACCTGTGCGGATAAGTCGCAATGAACAGTTTGAATCGGTAAACACTAAAAATTTGTATCCAATTGGTGAAGGCGCGGGCTATACCGGTGGTATCACCAGCTCTGCCGCTGATGCCATAAAGGCGGTGGAGGCACAGTTGTCGAGAACCTGACAAACATGAGAATATGGTGAGAAAAAAAACAGATAAACCTTCCGGGCTGGTGTATTCAACCGAATCCGGCACAATGTGTCCCGGATGCAATAAGCAAAAGCAGCACTGTGTGTGCAGAAAAAAACAAGTCATCCCCAAAGATGGTATTGTCAGGTTAATGCGAGAGACCAAGGGGCGTAAGGGGAAAGGTGTAACGTTGATAAATGGTGTTGCACTTGATTCCACAGGATTGAAAAAACTGGCCAAATCTCTCAAACAAAAGTGCGGAAGTGGTGGCAGTGTGAAAAACGGAGTCATTGAAATCCAGGGAGATCATAGAAAAACTCTGGAAAAAGAACTCAGTGCACGTGGTTACAAAGTAAAACTGGCAGGGGGCTGAGGGTATGGCTCATACACACCGGATTGTCCAACCCAGCAGGATTAAAGGAACAGTTCTTTCCGAATCGGGTGAGCGACTCACCCCTCCAGAGGATTGGGCGTTTCTTCAGGCGGGAGATGCTGCAATCACCAGAAGTGTAAAGGCAAAGGGGCCAACATGGGTTGTACAGATACGTAAAGGCAGACGTATGATTTCAAGGGGGATCTGGGCCAGAGAGCAGGATATCCTTGAATCACAAAAAGAAGTTGAAGCAAAAAGGGCAACTCCAGAGTATGCCAGGAGACGTGAGGCTGATCTTGCCAGACGTCTGGCAAAACAGGAAAAGTATCTTGTTGATTTTTATGGTGCGATTGTTCGTTTTCTGGACTTTCATCCACGTTACCAGGCAGAAGCTGCAATTCTTGGTAAAAAAATCACTGAACATGCTGCCCCTGTTGGGAGCGGCACAGTTGCACGAACGAAAAGAATTCCCCTTGCTGCCCGCGCAGAGGCTGCAACCATTGCCTGGATGCGTCACCAGACAACGGCCTATGACTCAATGAAGATTGCAAGAATCAAAGGAAAAAGAAGAGAAGTCCGCAGACAACTTGCTGCAAAATCAGTTAAACTCTTGCAGGCTTATCGGCAGGGCCATGAGCCTGCTGACAACTGTCCGTTGCAAAAGGCACTGTCTGCATAAACAATATGAGAAAACGGGTACGAATAGATATTGATTACCGTAAAGACTGTTGATGGGGATTTAAGGACGTGCGTGCACGTCTCAAAAGCATGAGTCCCGGGGCGGAATTTCATTTTCTCTGCGTTCGTAAAATGGCTGACAGAATGAGCATACTTGTACCTGAAAATGGCGGGGAAATCATTAACAGGGATGACAGGTCTTATGCTGTTGTGTTGTCTGTCCGCAAATGTGTGTGAAGAACAGGGCCTGGAGATAGAGGAGAATACCATATGAATAGTTTTGGTCGCATGTTCAGAATTTCAATTTTTGGTGAGAGTCATGGTATCCAGATTGGGGTGGTGATAGATGGCTGCCCTCCGGGAATTGCCCTTAGCGAAGATGATCTGAAAAATGATTTTGCAAGAAGACGAGCAGGTGGAAGAGGCACAACACCAAGGATAGAACCTGATCTGCCCAGCATTGTATCTGGAGTATTTCGGGGGAAGACAACCGGTGCTCCCCTTAGCATTGTCTTTGAAAATACCAACATCAAGTCCGATGATTACGATAACCTTTGGGATCAGCCAAGGCCCGGCCATGCCGATTATACAGCCCGTCAGAAGTATGGTGGCTTTAATGATCCAAGGGGTGGTGGTCACTTCTCAGGACGAATTACCCTGGGGATTGTTGCAGCAGGTGTGGTTGCTAAAAAAATCCTTGGTTCTGTGACAGTTGCAGCAACACTTGTTGAAGCAGGAGGTAGTAAAAATATAGCCTCTGCCGTGGAAGAGGCTATTGAGTCAAAAGATTCCATTGGCGGACTCATTGAATGCGTGTGTTCCAATATGCCTGTTAGGCTTGGGGAGCCATTTTTTGATTCAGCAGAAGCGCTCATTGCCCATATGATATTTGCAGTACCCGCCACCCGTGGTATTGAGTTTGGGTCGGGGTTTGCTGCAGCCGCCATGAAGGGAAGTGAACACAATGATTGCATCACAGACGGGGATGGAAAAACTGCTACAAACCATGCAAGTGGTATTAATGGCGGCATCACCAATGGCAATGATATTGTATTTCGGGTAGCGATAAAACCCACTTCCAGTATTGGTTTGCCTCAAGAGACCTATAATTTCAAGGAAAAGGCTGTTTCCGCTCTTCTCATTGAAGGACGTCACGATGTCTGTATTGCGATCAGAATTCCGGTGGTGATTGAATGTGCCGCAGCCATAGCCCTGGCCGACCTGATGCTCTGTGAGGGGAGGTATCAATGAAAGAAAGTACCATTCTGGTAGTTGATGATGAACCAGCAAATCTACAGATCCTCCTCGCCTTTTTACAATCGAATACACTCCATGTTCGGGTTGCCAACAATGCAAAACGTGCCCTGAGATCCCTTGAAGATGAAAAGGTCGACCTCATTTTATTGGATGTAATGATGCCTGGAATGAACGGTTTTGAGATGTGCAAGCGGCTCAAGCAGAATAGTGCAACTGTTAATATTCCTGTTATTTTTATGACAGCATTACATAGTCACGAAGATAAGGTGACCGGCTTTGAAGCAGGTGCTGTGGATTATATTACAAAGCCATTCCATAAAGCTGAGGTGTTAGCCAGGTTGAAGACGCACTTGCGCTTAAGAAAACAAAAGCAGGAGCTTGACAGAACACTTGATAAACTTCTTGTGCAGTCAAATACTCTGGAGCAGCAGGTTCAGGAACGAACCATGGTTCTTGAGAAAAACAACAGACAGATGCAGCTTCAAAAACAGGAGATTCAGGAAAAAAATATCGCTCTTAAAGTGGTTCTGGATCAACACAGATTATACCAGGAAAACTCAGTAGTGTCCGGTTAGAAAATTGCATGTGAACGTTTTAGTCGCTTGCGGTACCTTGGCCTCGCTTTTCGTTTTTCTTTTTGTGAAGCCATTTGTTCCGCAGCTTGCTGCAATGCT